>JBEAYH010000093.1:0-4151 GCA_041159435.1 Bacteroidota bacterium
TTCTATGACAGTCTTCGTATCATTTCCAATAAAAAATCCATTTCAGAAGCATATGTCCTTCAGCCGCAAAAGGGCAGCATTGCATTTGTGGCGAGCACTCATTTTGGCATCCTGAAAAACCTGGATGATTTTATACAGCGGTTTTATGAACGATTGACAAAATTGGATTACTTTAAAACAATTGGTGAAATTCATCAAAGTACCATTGCGGCTTTGCAAAAAGATTTTGGAAACCTTCCAAATAATTTGCTTACCATGGAGCAAATACTCATTCATGGTGATCCTGCAATAAAAATTCATCCCCATCTGAAGGCAGACTATGTAGTAGAGGATCCGATGGTAGATGTTTTTCCTCAGCCGCTCTCTGTTGCTGAGTCATACTATGACTTAAAATTGAAGATCAGAAATATTGGAAGCGCACACAATGATTCGGTAAAACTGGTCGTAAAACGAGATCGTTCAGACGGCAGCAATGAATCTGTTGTTGCGATAATGAGGAAGGTTAATTACGGTGACTCCCTTTCAATCAAATTTCCTATTGATCCCAAAAAAGATATTGGACAACAAACTATTTCTGTAACTGTTGATCCGGAAAATCAGTTGGATGAGATCAGTGAATCCAACAATATCGTCACCAAAAAATTCAACATTCTTGATAATGAAATCAAGCCTGTTTATCCTCATGAATTTGCCATTGTCAATAAATGGCCATTGAAACTCTCTGCCAGCATAGGTCAATTTTCTCCTGCTGCCAATCAATACATCATGCAGGTTGATACCACTGCAACCTTCAATTCACCTCAGTTGGATAGTACTGTTATATCTGCAAACGGAGGCATCATCGAATATTTACCCAATATTCGTGTTGCTGATAGCACAGTACTGTTTTGGCGTGTAGCGAAAAAACCTGATCAGGGCAGTCCATACAATTGGTTTGGTTCATCGCTTACATACCTATCCAAATCTGAGAATGGCTGGGGACAATCATCTTATTTTCAATTTTTAAAAAACACTTACGCGAATATTCAATTTGAGCCAAGCAGAATGCTGAGGTACAGCGACAGGCCACTCGCGCTTTTTGTTCAATCAAGATTAAAGTCAAATACAACTTCTTATAATTCTGTTGAAATTGGAAATGCAGTAGTATACAATCAAAGCTGTGATGCAGCATTTGGAACATTGGAGTTCTCTCTCATTACACAAAAAACAGGCCGGGCTATCAAGAATACTACTCCGCCTGCTTCGGGCAGTTATGGAAGTTTTGTTCCCAATAATTGTTTTGCGAACACAGATTTGTATCAATTTTGGTTCAATTACAATACCACACAAGGCAGATTGAATGCATCGAAATTTTTTGATTTCGTGCCAAATGGAACCATTCTTGTTTTGAATCATTGGAATAAAAAAGATGACAACGGACTCCAAACTGTTGAGCAGTGGAACAAAGATGCATTGTATACGAAGTTCATAGGCATTGGATTTACTTTCATAGATTCTTTCAAATCAAACTTGCCATTCACCATGGTTGCATATAAGAATGAGTTGGGAAATTGGACTTTGCTGAATCAAAAAATAGGGAAGACTTCCAACGACGAACTGATTACTGAAATTCCACTCAATGCATTGCAGAACAACGGGGAAATTAAATTGCCGGCAATTGGTCCTTCTAAAAACTGGAAATCATTTGCTGTAAAACTATCTGGTGCAGAAGCGCCATCAAGCGACAATGCAACTTTCAGTATTACAGGAATTGACAATGATTTGAAAGAGACAGTCGTTTACAACGGATCCTTGACTAAGAATAGCACTTTGCTTACAAGTGACCTTGATTTATCGTTTGTTGATGCTGTGAAATACCCATGGATCAAATTGCAATTCAAACAGGGCGATGCTGTCTATCAGACTCCCGCACAAATCAAATATGTTCAGGTAAAATACGATCCTGTGCCTGAAGGGGGACTGGCAGATATTGCTGCAAGCACCCTTGTATCGGCATTGGACAATGGAAGCCAGTATCAATTCAATGCAAGTTTTAAGAATGTGAGTGTTGCACCTTTCGACAGTGTGAAAGTTATTTGGAAGATCACCGATGATAAAAACAAGGATTCGATTTTGTTCGAGGGACTCAAAAAGAAACTGTTGCCAGGAGATACGATTCAGTTCAACAAACAATTGGATACAAGAAATTTATCTACCAATAGTCTGATTTCATTGAGTGTAAATCCACAGAACGCTCAACCTGAGCAATTCATGTTCAATAATTATTTGCAAACAAGATTGAAAGTCAATGCAGATGTGATTCCGCCTTTGCTCGATGTCACTTTCGATGGTGTGCATATTTTGAATGGTGATGTTGTGTCTTCTAAGCCAACCATTTTGATTCAGCTAAAAGATGACAATGCCTACCTACCGCTCAATGATACAAGCCTTGTGAGGGTTAAATTGAGATACCCTGATGGTACACTGAAATCTATTCGCTTTGATGGTGATACATTGAAGTTCAGTCCCTCAGAAAATCCTGCAGGCGGAACCAACAATACTGCAAGCATTCAGTTCAAGCCCATTTTACCATTGGATGGGGATTATGAACTGTTGGTCTCTGCAAAAGACAGAAGTGAAAACGCATCTGGTGCGACTGATTTCAGTGTGATGTTTCAGGTTACCAATCAGTCAATGATTTCCAATTTATTGAACTATCCCAATCCATTCACAACATCGACTGCATTTGTATTTACACTGACAGGGTCAGAGCTGCCAACCAATATGCGGATTCAGATATTGACCATCACAGGTAAAATTGTCAAGGATATCACGATGGCTGAATTGGGTCCGCTTAAAATCGGCAACAATATCACAGATTATAAATGGGACGGCAGGGATCAGTATGGGCAATTGTTGGCCAATGGTGTTTATTTATACCGTGTGATAACGGATATCAAAGGGAAAAAGATTGATAAGTTGAACAAGGATCAATACAATACTGATCAATATTTTAAAAGCGGTTACGGAAAGATGTATCTGATGCGTTAATTATTATTACATGAGGGAAATGGAGGTGGCAGTCTTTTTCAAATGGCTGCTTGGGGAGAAGGAAGGAATGCAATGGAATGAATCGGATCTCAGCCGACTGGCAGTTCGTCATCGGATCTTGCTTTATCCATTTATCAGAAAGTATCAATGTAATTATTTTTCAGATGATTTTATACAGGCTTCAAGACTCGAATATTTTCGAAATATCCAACGTGTAAAAGCGGTTGAACATTTTTTAATCAGGCTCAATGCTTTCTTATCAACTGTTTCTGCAGTTGGAATTGTTTTGAAGGGGACACCTCTTGCTTCTAGATACTATGAAAGCATATATCATCGTCATTCAAGAGACGTAGATATTCTCATTCAAGCCGAAAAGGTGATGTTGGTAGCGCAGTGGTTGACATCGATTGGCTATCGATTGCAATCAGACTTTTTAACATACACTGAAAAACAGCAGGTATATTATCTACAGCAAAACCATCATTTTTGTTTTTATGGTGAATTAGTTGAATTGCCTGAAGTAATTGAATTGCATTGGCGATGCAGGGCCAATGATGATGTATTTACATTGGAACCATTCAGTCGGGATACCACGCTATTGCAGACAGATTTTGATCGGATATTCACTTTGCATCATCTTGATCATTTTATTTATCTCTGTGTACATGGTACAGAGCATCGATGGTACAGAATCAAGTGGCTGCTGGATCTGCCCATGATGGCTAGGCATGGAAAATTGAATTGGCATCAGTTATCGAACAGGGCAGCAGAACTCGGGGCATTGGAACATCTGTATGTTTCGTTGTATCTATTGAGAACCTTTATTGGAAAGACTTTCATTCATGGATCTGATGGTCAAATCTGGAATGATGCTACCAAATACAAGGTGGATAGCATCATAGCAGCTATGCAAGATCCAGCAATGATTGAAACTGGGTATAAATCGGCCTTCAGACAAATATTTTATCTGGCATCGTTCAATAGACGCTTTTGTAAATGGACTTTTTGGAAGAGGTGGATGATTTCGCCGACAGATTGGAAAACATTTCCAATTCCAGAGAGGTTTTATTTTTTGTATTACTTCCTGCGACCGGTTTTTTGGGTGATTAGAAAATCTTTGG
>JBEAYH010000097.1:0-3507 GCA_041159435.1 Bacteroidota bacterium
GTGAAATATATTAAGTATTTACACATTACGAATTCAGAAACTTGTGATTTGTATTACACAAAAGTTGTAATCAATCACATAATTTTACCGTCCTAAAAATTGTATGTAATTATGGAAAAAAATCCGCATCAACATGCTTCCAACAATGGTGAAGCAAAATGCCCCTTCCATGGTGGCGCCATCAAACAACCTGCAGGCAGCGGCACAAGAAACCGCGATTGGTGGCCAAATCAATTGAAACTAAATATCCTCAGACAACATTCCTCATTGTCAAATCCAATGGGTGAATCGTTCAACTATGCAAAAGAGTTCAATACACTCAATCTTGCAGAAGTAAAAAAAGATATCGTAAAGGCACTTACCACTTCACAGGAATGGTGGCCAGCAGATTATGGACATTATGGTCCGTTTATTATTCGCATGGCTTGGCACAGTGCAGGTACCTATAGAATTGCAGATGGCCGTGGCGGTGGTGGAAAAGGAACCTTGCGTTTTGCACCTCTTAATAGTTGGCCCGACAATACAAATCTGGATAAAGCAAGATTGTTGTTGTGGCCTGTCAAACAGAAATACGGCAAAAAATTATCTTGGGCTGATCTGATGATTTTGGCAGGCAACTGCGCATTGGAATCGATGGGATTCAAAACATTCGGATTTGGCGGAGGAAGAGAGGATCTATGGGAACCAGAAGAAGATGTTTATTGGGGATCAGAAAAAGAGTGGTTGGATGACAAGAGATATTCAGGTGATAGAGATTTGGAAAATCCTCTGGCAGCAGTACAAATGGGACTGATCTATGTAAATCCGGAAGGTCCCAATGGAAATCCTGATCCTATTGCAGCAGCAAGAGATATCCGTGAAACATTTGGAAGAATGGCGATGAATGATGAGGAAACGGTTGCACTGATAGCAGGCGGACATACATTTGGAAAAACACATGGTGCAGCTGATCCTGGTAAATACGTTGGGAAAGAACCTGCCGGTGCCAGCATCGAGGAACAAAGTACTGGCTGGAAAAATACATTTGGAACTGGAAATGCACAGTACACCATTACGAGTGGATTGGAAGGCGCCTGGACAACTACACCAACACAATGGAGCAACAACTATTTTGAAAATCTTTTCGGATACGAGTGGGAATTAACCAAGAGTCCAGCGGGTGCACAACAATGGAAACCAAAAAGTGGAGCAGGTGCAGGAACTGTCCCAGATGCACATGTTGAGAGCATCAAACATGCACCAACCATGTTGACAACCGATCTTGCATTGAGAATGGATCCTGCATATGAAAAAATATCCAGGAGATTTTATGAAAACCCTGATCAACTTGCAGATGCATTTGCACGTGCCTGGTTCAAATTGACTCACCGCGATATGGGTCCGCGTTCTAGATACTTGGGACCAGAAGTTCCAACAGAGGAATTGATCTGGCAAGATCCTATTCCAGCTGCAAATTACAAATTGATTGATGAACAGGATATTGCATCGTTGAAGAAAAAAATATTGGATGCAGGCCTTGGCGTATCTCAACTTGTTTCTACCGCATGGGCTTCAGCTTCAACTTTCAGAGGATCAGACAAAAGAGGGGGTGCCAATGGCGCTCGCATCAGACTGGCTCCTCAGAAGTATTGGGAAGCTAACAATCCATCACAACTTTCTAAAGTGCTCGACACATTGGAATCCATTCAATCATCGTTCAACCAGTCATCAGGCGATAAGAAAGTTTCAATGGCTGACTTGATTGTTTTGGGAGGATGTGCTGCTATTGAGAAAGCAGCCAAAGACGGCGGTGTTGATGTAAAAGTTCCTTTCCGTGCAGGAAGAACGGATGCATCCCAAGATCAAACAGATGTAGAATCATTCGGAGTATTAGAGCCGGCAGCTGATGGATTCAGAAATTACATCAAGAAAAAACATACTGCCCATTCAGAAGAAATGTTGGTTGACAAGGCACAACTCCTCACTTTGTCTGCACCCGAAATGACGGTGCTGGTAGGTGGCATGAGGGTACTTGATACCAACTATGACAATTCCAAGCATGGAATATTTACCCATACTCCTGCTGTACTGAGCAATGACTTCTTCATGCATTTACTTGACTTGCAAACCAAGTGGGAAGCAAGTGCTGAAGGATTTTTCGAAGGCAAAGACCGCAGTTCGGGAAAAGTGAAGTGGACTGCCACTCGTGCTGATTTGATATTCGGTTCAAACAGTGAGCTTCGTGGCATTGCAGAAGTTTATGCATGTGCAGATGGTAAAGAAAAGTTTGTGCATGATTTTGTAGCCGCGTGGAACAAGGTTATGGAACTCGATCGATTTGATCTTCATTCATAAACTGATCTCTTTTTACAAAAAGGGTTGCTGAAAGTCAGCAACCCTTTTTTATTGGCATCACAACCAGTAATCAAACTTTTTGATGAACCATTTTTTAACGAACTGAACCACCACACAATATGTAAACAATATGCCAGCAAGAAAAATAAAATAAATGGGAGGAAGTGGTTGCAATTTCAAGGCATCAGCAAATGGAGAATAAGGCAAAAGGATGCCAATGACCATGATGCATATTGTTAGCGACAATACAGGAATGGATGCAGTACTTTGAAAAAATGGAATTTTTCTAGTTCGAATCATGTGAACAATCAAGGTCTGGGAAAGCAACCCTTCAACAAACCATCCACTTTGAAAAAAAGACTGGGTGCTTTCAGTGTTTGCTTGAAAATAAAAGAAAAGCAAAGCAAAAATCAAACAATCAAAAATGGAACTGATGGGCCCTATAAACATCATAAACCTGGTAATCCCACTTGCATTCCATTTTTTGGGTGTCGCAACAAACTCTTCATCCACTTGATCCCAAGGAATAGAAATTTGTGAAACATCATACAGTAGGTTTTGGACAAGAACCTGCACAGGCATCATAGGCAAGAAAGGAAGAAATGCACTTGCACCCAATACGCTCAACATATTCCCAAAATTGCTGCTAGATGTCATTTTAATATATTTCATGATGTTCCCAAAAGTTCTTCTCCCGTATTTGATTCCCTCGTTGATAACCATCAAATCGCGTTCCATCAGAATAATATCAGCACTTTCCTTTGCAATATCAACAGCAGTATCCACTGAAATTCCCACATCAGCCTCTTTCAATGCAATGGCATCATTGATGCCATCACCTAAAAATCCAACTGTATGTCCTTGGCTTTTGATTATGCGAATGATGCGTGATTTCTGCAGCGGTGTGAGCTTTGCAAAAATATTTGTGGAGGATATTTTTTCTTTCAACAACTGATCATCCATTTGATCTAGTTCATTTCCCAGCAGAATACTTTCAATATCAATTCCTACATCTTTGCATATTTTTTTAGTAACCATTTCATTGTCACCTGTAAGCACCTTTATGGCAACCCCTACATTTTTCATTTCAACAATAGCAGCAGCAGCAGTAGATTTTGGGGGGTCTAAAAATCCAATAAATCCTGCGATGATCAACTGACTTTCATCTTGAAC
>JBEAYH010000071.1:0-23181 GCA_041159435.1 Bacteroidota bacterium
CCATTGTAAATCCCTCTAATTCTTTTTTGTTTATCAATGAGCAAAACATGCTCTGTATGTAAAAAATTGGTACTGTCTTTGGTAAATCCTATTGCCTCTTCTGCAAAATAATAGCGCCTGGCAACATGGTAAATTGCCGAAGTATTTCCTGTCAGTAATTTCCATTTTGAATAATCAACTTGATGCAAGTCAGCATAAGCCTTCAATCTCGGAACACTGTCAGACCAGGGCGTAACGCTGAATGAAAGAAAACTGATATCCTCATTCGAAAATATTTTTTGAACAGCAGATAGTTTTTGCATCATACCCGGACAAATACTTCCACACCCCGTAAAAAAGAAATTTGCAATGTGAATCCTCCCATTTAATCGATCTGAATCAAATGTCTCTCCCTTTTGATCTGTAAAAGCATATGCTCCAATGTGATGCGTAATTTTTTTAGCAGCATCGGATGAATCCAAAAACATAGGAGTGAACGAGGGATCATTGTAATAAGGTAGCGCATCAATCGCAGGTGTTCTGCACCCAGAGAGGTACAAACAGCTAAAAATGATCCATACTGTCTTTGACATTGATGCAATTTTTGGTTCCAAGCAATCCGAATCTTCGTCCGTTTTTCATCACATAATTGGATCTTACCGACCCATCATCATACCATTGTCTTTGTTGACCCACTTCAATACCCGCTTCATAGTTCATTTTTTTGATCAGCACCCCATTTCGATTCCATTCAAAACAAGTGCCGTTGTATTCTCCATTCTTGAAACGATAAAGGACCTGCAATTGTCCATTGTCCCACCATGTTTTCAATACTCCAACTTTTACCCCATGGCTGTAAAATCGTTTTTCTTTGAGCGCTCCGTTGTCATGATACTTCCTCCACTCTCCTTCTTCGAGTCCGTTGATGATTCTATTGTACCCCATCGGAACAGGTGATTGATTGCAACCCATGAAGAGCAGCAAACAGAGAAAGATGCTATTGAGTAACTGTCCCTGCAACCCCATAAAAGCCGTTTCCATTCAAATAAGGATCTGCATCTGTAACATGGTAATGATAGATGCCATTGGGGAATTCAGTCGTGGCATGCTTATGACCATGATAAGCATCCAATTTGTCATTCGTGACTGTTGCTCCATTTTCTTCCGGACCATATACTGGAAAACCATCCAGTAGAAAGCCCAACAATGCGGACTTGGCAAATTTTACCCTGGTAAGATAGGTGGGCTCAACATGGTAATGATAATCTCCTCTTGGTGCAGGATGCCCCCAATATTGATCAAAACTTACAATCTCTCCGCTGAGGGGCTGATTTGGACCGGCATATTGATTAAAGAATGGAACGCCATTCAAAGCAATACCAATGGGGCCCAAGGGAGTAGCAGATTTTGTTGCTGCTTCAGCAGGTGTTACCGGGATTTTAAAAGTATAACTCTGCGATGAAATGGAGTTTGGATTTTTTGAAAAATTAGTTCCTTTGAAAGTTGCTCCGGAAAAGCCTTCATACAATGCATTGGAAGAGTTATAATACACACTCTTGTGATCAGGCAATCCATTTGCTTTTATATAAACAAAGTTTCCATCAGAGGTTATGCTGATTGCTCCATAAATTTTTTTGTAGCTGTCTGGTACAGGTGCATTGTTTTGCTGGACCGGATTGGATGCTTCTTCTTCTTTTTTACAACATAAGAATAAAACTGCCAAAGCAACCAAGAATAAGGTCTTTTGCAATGTTGTCATACATCTTGGACTATTAAACTGTTCAAAGGTTCAATGGATAGCTTTGAAATTAACGAAAGTCAAGTTTAAAATAAGCGTCTAAACAAGGGATTGATATATATAATGTATATATTGTAAGAAGATTGACCATGCGAACACTTTTCATATCATTGATTATCAATTTATTGCCTTCATTTTTGTTCGCAAATTTCTTTATTGATTCAACCGGCCCCATCAGTCTCCTGTACAACGGTGCTGAATATGTAAAGCAATTCAACCCAACCAAAGGAGACCCATTCTTTCCGGTTACAAAAAATGCTGGAAGCGTTAAATACCATCAAAATTGGTACCATGATATTGAAGTTCACTATGATTGTGAGGATGAATATGTTTTGGTAAGAGATTTGCGTGGACTCCTCAAGCTAAGACTCATTAATGAGATGCTGGATGAATTCTTCATTGATGGACATCACTTTGTTAAGAAAACATTCAATTCTCCATATGGCGAATTCTATGAATTACTTTTTGATGGTAAACGCACCTTGCTTGTTAAATGGATGAAAAGATTGAATACAGACATCAAAATAACAGATACCTATATTCTCAAAAACAATGTTTTGTTGATCGAAAACGGGAAAGTCCGTCAAGTGATGAATCAGCATGACATCATTGGTATCGCAAAAGAGCATACAAAAGCATTGAAAAATGTTTTGAAAGAAAACCAGGTTAGTTTCAGAAAAGATCCCATCAAGGCATCAAAATTGATGATTCAAGAAATGGAGGTCAGGGGATGGTAAAAAAACTCTTGATCATACTGTTTTTCATATGCATTGTAAAAAATGATTTTGCTCAAAAGACTTCAGCCTTTGACAGTCTCGTGCTAGTGCTTCAAAAAAAATTTGATGTCCAATTTCTATATGATACAAAACATACAGAGGGATTGGTAATCAACAATGCCGAAGGTTCACTTGATAATATACTAAGAAATATATTGGATGGCGCAGGACTCAGCTTTTACATAGATGCTTATAAAAGGGTAATCATTTCAAGGGGTAGCAGTGTATTTACTCCACTTTCGAAAGATTTTTTTATACAAACAGGTGGACAAACATCTAACCAGAAAATAGAAAATACTGAAAGCGATATCGTACTCGCAACAGTTGATAATAAAATTTACAACATCGGTTTCAAAAACAACAATGCTCCTAGTGCAATCATTTCTGGATATATCAGAGATGCAAAAAATGGTGAACCCCTCAGTTCCACTTCTGTTATGATCGAAGGGAGTCAGGGCGGTGTTTCCACGGATGCATTCGGATTTTTTTCGATTACAGTCCCTAAAGGCCGACAGATACTGAAAGTCAGCAGTATTGGTATGAAAGAAATAACCAGGCAACTCAATGTTTTAGGCAATGGTAAAATGGACATTGAAATGAATGAAGAAGTACGAAGCCTGAAAGCCGCTGTGATAGTCGCACAAAAACAATCGAATGTAAGAGGCATGCAAATGGGTGTTGAGCGACTGAACATAAGGGCCATAAAACAAATTCCAGCTGTCTTGGGAGAGACTGATATTCTTCGTTCTCTTCAAACACTACCGGGTGTAACATCCGTTGGAGAGGGAACAGCAGGCTACAATGTAAGAGGAGGCGCAGCAGATCAAAACTTGATTTTGCTAAACGACATGACTATTTACAATCCCACACACTTGTTCGGATTTTTCTCTGCAGTAGACCCAGAGGTCATTCGTGGACTCGAACTCTATAAGAGTGCTATACCGGAAAGATTGGGTGGAAGAATTTCATCCATCATGGATGTAAGCACCAAAGATGGCAATGCTAAAAAATTAACTGGGACACTTGGTATCGGTCCGCTTACAAGTAAATTCACACTGGAAGGTCCACTGGGCTCTGAAAAAACAACTTTTTTGGCAGGAGGAAGAGCAACTTACTCAAACTGGTTTTTACAATACTTACCGGATGTTACTTTCAAAAAAAGCAAGGTTTCTTTTGCAGATCTGATGATCAACCTGACGCATGAATTTTCTGAAAAAGACAAATTGTACGTATCTGGATACATCAGCAGTGATGCATTCAGGTTGAATCAGGATTCTACATATGCATACCAGAACAAAAACGTGCGCATCAAATGGAAACACAATTTCACAGATAAGTTTTACAATGTTTTATCAGCAGGCATTGACCAATATGATTATTCCGTCGACGGAAGTAACAATCCCAAAGACGGATTCTTGTTAAAATTTGGCATTCAGCAAATCAGTGCAAAATCAGATTTCAAATTTATTCCGAACAACAAGCATGAAATCAATTTTGGCATTCAGCACATGATATACAACCTGGATCCAGGTTCCTTAACACCTTCCAATCCTGCATCTCTTGTAAAATCAATATTTGTAGAAAAAGAAAAGGGGACAGAATCTTCTGTTTATGTAGGTGACCAGTTCAGGGTCAATAATAAAATTCAGTTGCAAGGCGGATTGCGCTATAGTTATTACCGTTATGCTGGACCCAAAAAATCATACATCTATAGTCCAAATGTTCCCAGAACAGCATCAGCAGTGATAGATTCGGTCGAATACAAAAATGGAGAAACCATACAAACCTATCATGGACCGGAGATCAGGGCTTCTGCTCGATATCTCCTCACTCCCAGAACATCCTTGAAGCTCAGCTATAACAGTCTTCGTCAGTATATCCACATGATCACCAATACAACAGCTCTGTCACCAACTGATATCTGGAAACTGAGTGATCCATTCATCAGACCACAGGTTGGGCATCAAGTATCACTTGGATTTTATACTCAACCGGGAAACAAAGGAGATGAATTGTCCATAGAAGTATATTATAAAAAGAATTTCAATTACCTCGATTACAAGTCAGGCGCAAAACTGATTTTAAACAATGCGTTGGAAAGGGATGTCATCAATACAAAAGGCAAGGCATATGGTATTGAGTTTTTATATAAAAAGCCAGTTGGCAAACTCAATGGTTGGATCAGTTATACCTTTTTGCGAACTTTCTTAAAAGTGGACGATCCCATTGCAGGCGAAACCATCAATGGCGGAAATTTTTATCCAGCAAACTTTGACAAGCCGCATATTGCAAGTTTAGTAGGCAACTATAGATTTACACAAAGATTCAGTATCTCACTTACTTCTACCTATAGTACCGGAAGACCAATTACTTATCCAATAGGTGTTTTCAACATGGGAGGAGCTCAGCGGGTATTGTATTCAGAGAGAAATGCATTCAGGATCCCCGATTTTTTCAGAACGGATTTCTCCGTGATACTCGAGAACAATCACAAAGTGACCCAAAAAGTTCATGGCTCATGGACATTTGGTGTGTACAATATTACAGGCAGGGCAAATCCATACTCTGTTTATTTTGTTGTAAACAACAGACAGGTAAAAGGATATCAAATGTCGGTATTTGCCAACCCCATCCCATTCATAACTTTTAATTTGAAATTCAATTGAGGCAACTGATAACGATATGGATCATGGTTATGCTGTTTGCAGGATGCACAAAACCTTTGGAGCTCCCAGACACAAAGCCCAATGCGACCATATTGATTGTGGAAGGAGATATCATTGCAGGAAACAATGCTGAAAATTCATTTTACCTGAGCAGGCTGAAAACCCTGCAAGGAAAAGACAGTATTCCTGAGCTGAATGCACAAGTTGAGATTGTCTCAAAAGATGGTGCCAAATGGCAAATACCTCAATTGGGAAAGGGGATGTATAAAACGAAATTGAACCTCCCTACCGACAAAGGACTTTCACTGAAAATTCAAACTACTGACGGAAAAATATATCAAACTGATTATCAAAATCCGTCGATTACTCCTGCAATAGACAGCCTTACATTCAAACAAGTCGAAGAAGGCATGAAAGTATTTGTACATACCCGTGATACAAAAAATATCAGCAGGTATTACAGATGGAATTTTGAAGAGACATGGGAAAGACATGCATGGTTTGACTCCTATCACAATTATGTAAATGGCAAGATTGTACCCCGCACCCCTGAAGAACAAACGTATACATGTTGGAAAACGGCACTTGCTCCAAACATCATCATTGATAACAGCACTGCACTTTCAAATGATGTAATCAGTTATAAAAATATTACCACAGTCCCCTACCGTTCTGAAAAGCTGTATGTTCGTTACAGCATACTGGTGAAACAGATCACACTTACAAAAGAGGCCTATGAGTTCTGGAATATTTTAAGAAAAAATACTGAATTGACAGGGACACTTTTTGATCCACAGCCATCACAACTGCCTACCAATATTGTATGTACGAATGATGCTAGCAGGAAGGCAATTGGATTTGTTTCTGTAGGAACCCAAACCGAAAAAAGATTGTTTGTGATGAACTCAGCCATGAATCTCTGGCCTACGAAAAACGAGGACGATATTTGCGAGGCTTATGAATTTCCCAACGCACCTGCAGCTGAAGCATTTCTGAAAAATTATCCATCTTATAATGTTGCATACTTGATAACAGGAGGTGGATTCGGAGTGGCCATGAAAATTTGTATTGACTGCAGATTTTCAGGCGGCACTGTTGTAAAACCCTCATTTTGGTAACATGGTCAAACAACTCTCCATATTGTTTTTGCTAATCAACTCGTTACTATCTTCCAATGCGCAAGATGCAAGCATCAAACTGTGGAGTGATCAAGAGGTTTTTTTAACTGGAGAGGACATGTGGATTGACGGTCTCCTGCAACTTGCAAAACCGTCTTCAAAATCTGTGGTTGTTCAGCTACTTGACAGAACTGGTAACAGAAAAGCAGATGTAGAAGTTCAGTTCAATGGAAATAAGTTTCGTGGACTGATAACAGTACCAGCCAACCTGCCTTCAGATTACTACTTTCTTGATGCATATACCGCAGGACTGAATATCAAGACAGCCCTGTTTCCTGTAATGATCATCCATCCAAAGATCCCAGCATCGATTGGATGCACGTTTACTTCCAATAACATCCAACAAAAAGATGCTGAAATCAAAATCTACACTGACAAAGAAGAATACTTTCCAAGAAACGAAGTAAAAATTTCACTTACAGGACTGAATGAGATACAAAACAGCTATGTTTCCATTGTTAAAAATGATTCACTCAATTTAATATATGAGCAGGCCATTAGCGGATTCAATGCAACACAGGTACATAGCCTTGAAGAGGTAGAGGAAGATGAGGGGAAACTTTTTACATTCTATGCTAAGAAAGACGGGAAACCAATTGCCAATCTTCCAGTACTTGCAGCATTGAAGGGGACTTCCGCCAACGTTGCCATTGGCAACACGGATGAAAATGGTGCTTTGAAATTCTTGTTCCCATTCAAGTTCGAAACATCCGAAATTGTTCTGCATGCAATGAGCAATGAAAAAGGAATCCTTTTTGAATCAACCTCATTCATTGCAAAACCTATTGAATTCCCTTGTTTAAAATTGGATGAAAAAACCAGAACTGCAATTGAGTCCAGGCTATTGAATCTAAATATCACCAAACAATTTTATGCCAATGTGCACAGGCAATCTGATAACAATTTAACCGACACAAGTGACTTTTACGGCAAGCCTGATATGAGATACTATTTGGATGAATTTGTGCGTTTCCCCAACATGGAAGAGGTCATCTCAGAGATCATCTCTGAAGTGAGAGTAAAAAAAGAAAAAGATGCTGCAATCTTGCAAGTACTGAATATTCCTTTTAAATATTTCTTTACAAACGAACCTTTGATACTGGTAGATGGAATTCCCTATTTTAATACAAAAGAGCTATTGGAATCAGATCCTTTGCTGATCAAATCCATCGATGTGGTGAACCGTAAATACATAGTGGGAAATCACGAATTCGATGGTATTGTTCATTTCAAAACTTATCGGAATGATATGGGGACATTGAAAATTGCTGATTCAGATAAATCATTCCCCATCAAAGGTTTACAAAAAAGCAAATCACTTGAGCCTGCTTTTACAGATAATCCCCATACAACAAAACCTGACTTTAGGAACATGATTTTTAAAAAGAATGATATCCAATCCGATTTCAGGGGCAGTGCGGTTTTATCCTGTATACTTTCAGACGCGATGGGAGATTATAAAATTGTTCTAAGAGGATTGGACAAATCAGGGAATTTTCACTTGGCATCTAAGGGCATAATTATCAGGAAGTAATACATAGTGTTTATCTAAGTTTCATTTATTGTACTGTTCTAGTGAACAAAACTCTTCTTTACTTGTTTAGATTTTAACGATCAAACGCTGTATGCAAAGTATTGAAGAACATATTATTACACAAAATGAAGGGGAAATCACCCTTTATCCTGAACTCTGCCTGGAGTGGGAAATGTTTGTAAACGAACTAGAGTTCGAGTAATCAGAGCCGTTTAAACTCGGTTATCACATATCCTATCTCCTCGTCAGCAATCATTTCAGAAATATCAAAGTAGATATTGGTAGGAAAATAATATTGTGGGTCGAAAGCCAGTGTTTGTTGAACAGGTTTCTCAGCAATTGTTTTTTGAATATATACAAACAGCTGTTCAATCGTTTTTACAGAAACATGTGTGTTTGGATCATATGGTTTACCATTAACAGTAACGATTGCATTCTTTTTCACCACTATTTTATGCGGGCCAACTGTTTCGACTGTACAAAAGCAGTTCACTCTTAATGTGAATTCATAGTCAGTGATTCCAAGTTTGGTCCATTTTTTATAATTGTCATCTGCCTCATTTAAGTCCGAGCTTTTCGAGCAGCCGATAGCCAACATTGATAAGAGTATCCATTTAAACATAAGCAAATAAAATAAAAGCCGTTCAATGAACGGCTTAATTTTTATTCTTTAACAATTTTTTGTTGCGTCAGTAATTTTCCACTGCCGTCAATTATCTTAATCGTATAAGGGCCTTTGATGAATCTTGTAAGATTGAAATCAGATCCGCTGTAAACCTGGTTCCGCCTCATTACTTCCCGTCCGTTCAAGTCATAAATAATTATTGTAATTCTTGAAGCAAGTGATTTATCAAATTCAATTTTCAACTGATTTGAAACTGGGTTAGGATAAATTTTGATAGATCGTGCTCGAGCATTGTTGAAAACAGCAGTAGACAAATAATAGTAATTGTCAGATGCAGAGCTTGAACATCCATTTGTACTCACTTTCACATTGTAATTACCAACCTCGGTTGGCTTGTAAGTAGTGTTTGTTGCTCCAGTAATGGCTGTTGTTTCTTTGAACCACTGATTACCGGCAGTTGCACTGGAAACCAAATTTCCATTTGCATCTCGGGTGACTGTTGGTTTCGCAGGAGTAGTTACAACTGATACAGCGTTGGCTTCGCTCAGTGGACTCGCACAATTGTTCAATGTTACTTTTACTGTAAAGCTGCCGGCAGCAGTAACAACAAGTTTATCCCTTGTTGAATCTTTGATCAGTGTCCCGTTCAAATACCACTGATTTCCAGAGGTTGCTGAAGAAGCAAGTGTCAAACTTGAACCTGAACAGACAGTTGACGCACCAGTTATGGAAGGTTTTGATGGAATTGCATTCACCGTTATTTTAGTAGTGTCACTCAGTGGACTAGAACATCCATTTGCAACCACTTTCACATTATAATTTCCTGTGGCTTTGACAGACAGTTTATCTCTTGTAGAATCTGCAATCAAAGCACCATTTAAATACCATACATTTCCAGATGAGGAAGATGATGACAATGTGACGGTTTCACCGGCACAAATATTTATGCCTCCTGAAATTACGGGTTTAGTTGGTACCGCATTAATGTTGACAATAAGAGGAGTGCGCTCACTTTCACATTTTTGACCATCATTATACTGACTGAGATAATATGTGGTTTTACCAGCAGCAGTTGTACTTGGTGATGGAGCAGTTGTTGTTGCTGTGCCTCCAACAGCAGAAGTGCCATACCAGCGAATTATATTTCCAGATGATGCTGTTACATTCAAAGGACTTGAAACAGAGCCTACACATAAAGTGACATCGGTAACATTTGGTGTTGTAGCAGCGCATCTTTCTAAACTGAAAATGCTTATGCCCACTTCTTCGGTAAGGTTCATATCACGGCTTAATACAATAATACGTGTCCCATCTTCTGACCAATATGCCCATTGAGCTTGCTCACCACCTGATGTAGTTAAATCTGTACTATCATAGTAATTAGCCTTCCCATTCCTATCAGTTAATTTATCCCCTATTTCATTCATGATAGTTACAGCATTATCTCCGTATGTTCCGTTGTTTACTTGAACACGATCAGCTTGCATTAAATATTTACCATCAGGGGAAAAATATGCTACGCCCGCCCGTCCAGTATGACCTAAAAACTTTCCATTGTCAGTTTGATATATGTATCCACCGAAAGTGGCAAATCGATTATTATCTGGTGTAAATGCAACGTCAAAATTCCCTGTAAATTTTGTCCACAGTACTTCTCCAGTTGAGGCATCAATTATCGTTTGATCTTTTGACTTTGTCCCAGTTCCAATGTACTTACCATTTTTACTTATAGTCAACCCGTTTATAAAACCCCATCCGCCTGTATATGCTGTCCAGTTAAGGGTGGAGGATTTCTTATCACTTGATAAAGTATACTTTCGGAGATTACCATCTCCTGTACTGATCACCAATGCTGCATTATTATCTATCCATTCTAATTCACGATTTTGACCAAAAGACGTTAGGCCTGTTCCAATTTGAATTAATTTTTTATTTACCACATCATATATGTGAAAAACCCCAGATTGATCCCCAATGGCAAGCAATTTCCCGTCTGAAGAAAATTTTACATTTCGACTTTGAATACCAGATACAATAGTATCATAAATACTACCATCAGATCCATTCAAAATAGCAATAAAGTCTCCACCTCTATTACCATTTAGTGCAGTAGGAATAGTTGCCCCATTACTTGCAACGGCAACATATTTGCCATCAAGCGTCATATCACCTCCCCATGCTTCCCAGCCAACAACTTTTTCCCATTTAATATTTCCATCAAAATCTATTTTATATACTTTACTTGCAGTTTTTTGAGAAGAAGTTGATGCCCAATTTTCTTGCCCAGGGATACAAACAAAAGTTTTAGTTTCTTCTGACACAGCACCTCGCCAAAAACCAGTGGGTGTTTTAATTGACTTCAACAACTTGGCTGTGTAGGGTGAATTATTTAGTTTTTCCTCAGTTAAAGAAATAGTATTTACTGTTTTTGATGTATCGATTTTAAAAAACTCAGATTTAAATCCTTGTTTACGAATCTTAACAAACCAGTCATTTCTGTTTGCAAGTTTGAAATCAAATAAATATGGCTTACTGCTATCACCCCTTTGAGCAACTGTAGATTGAAAGATATTTGTTTGTTGCACCGCAGATGCCTCAGTAAATAGCTCCATATAGAAGTCTCCACCAGATTTAGCGGACACTGAAAGCCTGATTGACTTATCTCCTGAGTTGTATAATTGAATAGTATCATTGACAAAACTTATTCTTACAGGTAAGTCTAAAACAGTTGATTTATTTTTGGGATACGGTCCTTGCAGAGCTCCTTGATTCTCTGAAAATAAAAAGTGAACTACATAAGTTTTTGTAGCACCTAGAGCTGGCGGAATATTATCCATTCTGGATTCATATGCACCCTGAGTCCAACATTGAGCATAGGTCTGTTGCCCCTTGGGTACTTTCAATGCACCTCCGTTAGGAAAAGTTGCCCATCCAAATTCGCCATGTAGGTTCCTTTGTGCATTTGGAGCGGTAAACCCTTCAATAAATAAATCAAAATATAAAGGTACTGCAGCGTCGTTGCTGATATTTTCAATTAATAATTTAGCATTCTGATTACCATCCATTTTTTTACTAATCGATTTTTTACCTACGTAACTGATACGGTAGCCGTTCCATGAGGTATCTTGAGCTTGAACTGTATAAAGGCACATCAAAGACACCCAAATAAGAAAAATCTTGTTCATATGTATTTATTATAAATTAATTTACATCATTCACTTCAATCCAGTATCCATCTGGATCTTTGAGAAACACTTGATGTGCACCATCAACACGAGTGGTCATTTTATAGGCTTCTCCTCGAGCGCTGAACCATGGAATTTTATTCTCATCTAATTTTTTGCTGAATGCCACAACATCAGAAGTGCTAAAACATAGATGATTATTCTGGAAATATTCTTTCGGTTCTTTTGCACCTTGAATGATATGCAGTTGGACGCCATTTCCAATACTTAACCAGATATGTTTATTGTCGTGAAAAGGTTCTGGTATGGTATCTAGGTTCAACATTTGAGTATAGAAATCACCCGAACGCTTCAAATCGGTTACATAAACAGCCACATGATTGATTTTGAAAACAGGTTTCGATTGAGAGAATGCCAAGAAACAAGCAAAAATCAAAGTGGATACAATAGCTAATCTCTTCATATAAAAGGTGTTGATTCTAAATATACTAATTCATTATTGATTTTAAACACAGATGGCATACCTTCTGTAGTTTTCATATGGACTCAAGCTTGTAACATGATATAGCCCTTTTGTCTGGCCATGTCCCCTGCCTCCAGACACTTCGGTCGGGCAGTGCTCGTCACTTGTCGCTCGTCCCTTTTTATTGTACCTTCGTCCCCCATGAAACTCTATAATTTTTTCATCAGATACCGCCTTGAAATAGGAATCATTTCTTTGGCAGCTGCCATCATTGTGAACTTTACAAGTGGATTCTGGCCATCATTTGCCCTATATCTGATTGCAGTTCTCTGCGTTTTCACCCATTTCTTCATTGGTCCCTTGCGTTTGATTCAAGAGTACCTCGAGCAGGGTGATTTTGAGGGTGCTGAAAAAATTCTCAATGGAATCAAATTCCCGAACCTGCTCTATAAGCCGGTTCGCTCTGTTTACTATACCCTGAAGGGAAATATCGCTATGACAAAGCAGGACTTCGATGCGGCTGAAAAACACATGAAAAAGAGCCTTGACCTGGGTCTGCCTATGAAGGAAGCCGAAGGCGCCAACAAACTCCAACTGGGTATGATGGCCATGCAAAAAGGCAATATGAAAGAAGGTGAAAGCCTTATCCGTGCTGCCATCCGCGCAGGTATCCCTGATAACGAAAGCTCAGCAATGGCCTACCTGCAGATGTGCCAAATCATGATGCAAAAACGTGAATTCCGAGCTGCAAAAGACTTCTTCAAAAAAGCAAAAGCCCAAAAACCTACTACTGCTCAAGTGGTGGATCAAATCAAACAGATCGAGAAATATATTTCGAGGATGCCGGGGTAAACAGTTAATAGTTGACGGTTGACGGTTGGCTGTTAACGGTTGGTTGTTAACGGTTAACTGTCAACTGCCAACATGCCTCTAAAAAATCTCCTTCACTTTCTTACTTCTGAACTCAAATATCCCTTCCAACTGCTTCTTGATGAATAAGTGAACGGTTATATCCCCCAGAAATCCTAACGGAGCTTTATAATGTACAATATCCGTCATCTCTACTCCCCCCTCTACAACTTTGAAATGATGCTGATGATGCCATAAGGCATACGGTCCTACTCTTTGCTCATCCACAAAATATTTCTTGGGCTCCACATGGGTAATCTCTGTCATCCAAAACATCGGAATGCCTAAAATGGGCTTCACTTTGTACGTGATCACCTGACCCGCATACATCTCCTCTCCAAATAACTCATTCGTGAATTTCAGATTCAAATAATCAGGCGTCATCACAGCCAAATTCTTGGGATGTGAAAAGAATTCCCATGCCTCATCTAGTGAAATAGGCAGGAATTGGGTTTGTTGGAGGGAGTAGACCATAAGAGAGTTGTAATTGTTGTGATCGTTTAAGGTTGACGGTTATCAGTTGACAGTTGACTGTAAACTGCACAATGAAATAACATTCTGATTGAAAAGTTGTTGTAAATTGATCAACTAAAATAAATACCGACAACCGACAGCTGTTAACTGTCAACTGTCAACCGCAATTACCCCCTATGTCCCCCTTCGAAGAAGCATATCAATCTCTCAATCCTGCTCAACGCGAGGCAGTTGATACCATTGAGGGACCTGTTATGGTAATCGCAGGACCGGGGACGGGCAAAACACAAATTCTGGCCATCCGCATTGGAAAAATTTTATTGGAAACAGATACGCGGCCTGAAAATATTTTGTGCATGACCTATACCGACTCAGGTGCTTTGGCCATGCGGAAACGTTTGCTTAAAATGATTGGCACAGAGGCATATAAAGTCAATATCCATACCTACCACTCATTCTGCAACCAAATCATCCAAGACAACCTGTCTTTTTTCGAAAAAAATTCATTGGATCCTATTTCTGAATTGGAATCCATTGCGCTGATGCGTGAGCTGATCGATAAATTTCCACAAGGACATCCACTGAAACGCTATAGAAGTGACGTTTATTTTGAAACAAAAAATCTTCGCCAGCTTTTCAGTTCAATGAAAAGAGAAGGATGGCAAACCGAAGAAATATTAAATGCCATTCAAGCATATTTAAACGACTTGCCCAACAGAGAGGAATTCACATACAAAAGAAAATACAAACAATTCAATGCAGGTGATTTAAAAATTGAAAAGATCAATGAAGAAAAAGAGCGGATGCAAAAACTTGAAGCTGCTGCAAAAGAATTTGATCACTTCCAAAAGATCATGCATCACCATAGAAGATATGATTTTGACGACATGATCAATTGGGTGATCCGAGCTTTTCAAGAAAACAAAAATTTGCTTGCTCAATATCAAGAGCAGTTTCAATATGTTTTGGTAGATGAATACCAAGATACAAGCGGAACCCAAAACAAATTGGTAGAAATGCTGATCAGCTATTGGGAAGAGCCCAATGTATTTGTTGTTGGCGATGATGATCAATCAATCTTTCGATTCCAAGGTGCTAACGTTGAAAACATGCTATCCTTTGCGAAGAAGTATCCAAGCATTAAAACAATTTTATTACAAGAAAACTATCGATCTACACAACCCATTCTGGATACAGCAAAATCATTGATTGATAAAAATCAAGAGCGACTTGTTCATCATATTGAAGGATTAAATAAAAACCTCATTGCGGGAAATGAAAATCTGCAATCGATAAGTTTAAAACCTGTTGTTCAGGTATATAAAAGTCCTAGGGAAGAAATGATCAGCATCACGCATGCTATCGATACGTTGATAAAGCAGGGAACTGCACCAAATAGAATTGCAGTGATCTACAGGGAAAATATATATGGAGAAGAGCTTTCAGCGTTTCTAAAAAATAAAAGTATTCTATACTTCAGCAAAAGAAATATCAACCTGCTCTCACTTCCACTCATCAAGAAAATCATTCTACTGTTTGAATACCTGGAAGCAGAAATGGATATGCCTTTTAGTGGCGATGAAAGACTTTTTGAAATGCTGCACTTTGATTGGTTCAATATTCGTCCGATTGAAATTGCTAAACTGAGCTTAGAAAATACTGAAAGGGCATATAAAAAAGAGCAAACAGGATTTAGAAACATTATTGATCAAAAAACCAATGCTATAGCGGGATCCCTTTTTGAGAAAAATATTTCTGACGAATTATCAAATGCAGGAAAAATAATAGAAGGTCTTATTGCATCAATCCACAACATTACTCTTCAACAACTGTTGGAAAAAATTATTCATGATACCGGACTCCTTGGCGTAATCATGAGTGCTCCAGATAATCATTGGCAACTGCAGATACTGACATCATTTTTTGATTTCATGAAAGATGAGACAAAAAAAGATCCCACCATGAATTTGAAAAAATTCGTCAAGGTGATACAGTTGATGGAAAAAGAAAATATCCGCCTGCCAATTGTTCAAGTGGGTGGAAGTGAAAAGGGAGTCAATTTGCTTACGGCACATGGATCAAAAGGACTCGAATTTGAACATGTATTCATAGCTGGCTCAAATGCTAACTATTGGGAGAAAAAATCTGTTAGTAACAATGGATACAAATTACCGGACACATTGTTCGCATCAAATGCCGTATCAAATAACGAAGAAGAACTAAGACGATTATTTTATGTTGCCATTACACGTGCTGAAACCAATTTGACCATTTCTTATTCAACACAAAATAAAGATGGCAAAGGCATAGAAGCCAGTCAATTTGTTGAAGAAATCAAAGAATCGCAACAATTGGATGAAATACCAATTGAGTTAGAAGATGCAACCATCCACGAGTTTAATTTGATAAGACTAGCAAATACTTCTAGTCCTGTGATTGAACAAATGGATACTGATATCATCGATAAGGCATTGGATAAATTTTCAATGAATGTAACGGCATTGAACAATTATTTAAAATGTCCACTTGAATTCTATTACAAAAACCTCATCCGTATTCCTTCACCCAAAAACGAAACGCTGGAATTCGGCTCTGCAGTGCATTATGCCCTTGAAGCATTTTTCAATAAAATGAAAAATCATCCAACTAAAGAATTTCCCTCAAAGGAGTCACTTGTAGAAGATTTTATTCTGTATATATACAGGCATCGTGAAAGTTTTACAAAAGAAGAATTTGATAGAAGACTTGAATACGGCAAAGATGTATTGATAAAATATTATGATAAAAAAATAAACAGTTTCAATAAGGTTGTTTCTATCGAAAGAAATATTCGAAATGTAACTGTTGATGGTATTCCCCTCAAGGGAAAGATTGATAAAATGGAATTTGATGGACACCAAGTGAATGTGGTAGATTATAAAACAGGTAATCCAGACAAAGCAAAAGAGAAATTAAAAACACCGGCTGAGCAAGAACCATTTGGCGGTGATTATTGGAGGCAGGCTGTTTTTTATAAGTTACTAATCGACAACTACGATCAAGGAAAATATCAGGTCGTAAGTACTGAATTTGATTTCATTGAACCCAATACGAAGAAAGAAATAAAGTCCATCAAAGTAAATATCACCAATGAAGATACCTTAGCACTTCGTGAACAGATTACCCATGTTTGGGAAAGGATTCAGGAGCGTGACTTCTATACAGGGTGCGGAAAGGATGATTGCCACTGGTGCAATTTTGTTAAAACAAATAAACTTGACAAAAGCGAAATCGAAGATTCAGACTCATAGATCAAGAGAATTTATTTCTGACTATTTTTACATCTTCATGAACAAGTTTCTTATCTCTATTATCATTGCAGTGATCATATTTGGATGTGGACAACAGGTACCTCCGACAGGCGGACCTAAAGACACCTTGCCACCAAAGTTGATGATGGCATTGCCTGATTATAAATCAACCCAATTTAAATCAGATAAAATCATTCTGACCTTTGATGAATATGTGAGCCTTGACAATCCATTTGAAAAAGTAAATTTTTCTCCTGTCCCCAAATACAATCCTGTTGTTGAAAGCAAACTCAAGACAGTCACTGTGAAAATAAAGGATACCCTTGAGGAAAATACAACTTACAGAATTGATTTTGGAGAGTCTGTACGTGACATCAATGAGAACAATATTTTAAGGAATCTGAACTACACATTTTCTACAGGAAATTATATCGACTCAGCCTACCTTACCGGGAAAGTAATCATCGCTGAAACAGGGAAAATTGACAGTACAATCATTGTGGTCATGCACAGGAATTTGGATGACTCAGCTGTTGCAAAAGAAAAACCTCGCTATTTTTCAAGACTGAAAGGAGATGGCAGTTTTATTTTCAGCAATCTCAAACCAGGTAAATACAATTTATTCGCCATCAAAGACAATGATGGAGGCAAGAAATACGATCAAGTAAGTGAGCTGATCGGTTTCCTCCCCAAGCCTGTGGAAATCGGGAAGGATACCATTGCTGCTTTGTATGTATTTGAGCAATTCCATGAAGTGAGTCCCCCGAAAAAACCAATAGCAACAACTCCCAGCAAAAAAGATGAAGACAAAAGATTGCGGCTGAACAATAACCTGGACGCTAATAAACAAGATATCTTGGTTGATTTTACACTCAGCAGTATGCAACCATTGAAAACATTTGACAGCGGGAAAATACGCTTGTACGACAAGTCATTCAAGACCGTTCAACCGCTCAACATTTCAAGAGACAGTACAAATAAAAAGATTATCCTCTCACACAAATGGATAGAAGGAGCAGATTACAATCTGGTACTAGAAAAAGATGTTGCAACGGATACATTGGACAATAAATACATGAAAACGGATACGATTTCATTCTCCGCGAAAAGAGCTTCCGACTATGGAAGTATAAAAATCAAAATAGACAACCTGGATACCAGTTTGAATTCCGTTTTGATGCTCAAAAAAGACAACATCGTTTATTTCCAACAAAGACTCATTCAGAAAAACTATAATATTCCACTGATCCTTCCTGGTGATTATGAAATATCCATCCTCTTTGATGCGAATAAAAATGGCAAATGGGATACAGGTGATTATTGGAAGAAGCTTCAACCTGAGATTGTAGTTGTCAGAAAAGAAACGTTCAATGTGCGTCCCAACTGGGAAAATGAACTTACAATTGATATAAGTCTTCTAAAATAAATCAGTCATCCGTCAGCTGATTACTGGATATAACTGTCAACTGGCAATCGGTTGCGTATGCTTTTTGCTAGTGTCATCTCATCTGCATATTCCAATTCTCCCCCGAAAGAAATTCCTCTTGCAATAGCAGTATACTTGAGCGAAGGGCTATTTAATTTCTTGCGTATATAATAAATGGTTGTATCTCCTTGTATTGTGGGGTTCAAAGCAAAGACAATTTCCTTTGTCCCATCTTTTTTAACACGCTCAGAAAGTGACTCAATGGTAAGTTGCTCCGGACCTATTCCGTCCAATGGTGAGATGATCCCTCCCAATACATGGTAAACTCCATTGTATTGTTCAGTTGATTCGATGGCAATTACATCTCTGATATTTTCAACAACACAGATGACATCTTTTTTTCTGGAAGGATTTAAACAAATAGAACAGGCATCCTGATCAGATATATTAAAACATGTTTTGCAAAACTTGATTTCCTTTCGCATGCGCTGAATGGTATCACTAAAACTACTTACTTCTTCCTCGTTTTGTTTTAATAAATGCAATACCAAGCGAAGTGCCGTCTTCTTCCCAATACCGGGTAATTTGGAAAACTCTTTGACTGCTGCTTCAAGCAATGCTGACGACAAATTCATATGTAAAATTAATCATTTCCCTCGTCCATTGTCCCTTGTCCCTCCTCCCTTTTATACGTATCTTTGCGACCTCTTAAGGCATGAAAGACATCTATAGTTTACTAAAGGAAAAAATACTGGTGATTGACGGTGCAATGGGCACCATGATTCAACGCCACAAGCTCTCGGAAGCCGATTACCGTGGAGCACGTTTTGCGGATTGGCCATCTGATCTGAAAGGCAACAATGATCTCTTGTGCTTGACGCAACCAGAGATCATTACCAACATACATCTGCAATATTTGGAGGCAGGTGCCAATATCATTGAAACCAATACTTTCAATGCACAGGCTGTTTCCATGGCAGACTACAACATGAGCGAATTGGCTTATGAAATCAATATAGCTGCTGCAAGCTGTGCAAGAAAAGCTGTTGAAGCATACCAGGCAAAGCATCCCGAAAAGAAAGATGAAGGGGG
This sequence comes from Bacteroidota bacterium, assembly GCA_041159435.1. Taxonomy (GTDB): domain Bacteria; phylum Bacteroidota; class Bacteroidia; order Chitinophagales; family Chitinophagaceae; genus Pollutibacter. The sequence continues at coordinate 19,396 of JBEAYH010000071.1, forward strand.
CCCATTTGTAGCAGGTGCAATTGGTCCCATGAACAAAACACTCTCCCTTTCTCCGGATGTAAACAATCCCGGATTTCGTGGCATCAGTTTCGATGAAGTGGCTGATGCCTATTACGAACAAGTGAAAGGATTGGTAGAAGGTGGAGTGGATTTGTTTTTGGTTGAAACCATATTTGATACGCTCAATGCAAAAGCCGCCATCTATGCCATCAAAAAATTCTTCAGGGATCAGCGTTTGAAAGAATTGCCTTTGATGATCAGTGGCACCATTACCGATGCATCTGGAAGAACATTAAGTGGGCAAACACTGGAAGCATTTTACACAAGTGTTGAACATGCAAAACCATTAAGCATTGGTTTGAACTGTGCTTTGGGAGCGAACCAAATGAGGTCGCATATTGAAGAACTCTCTCAAATCGCGACTTGCTATACATCTGCATATCCCAACGCTGGGTTACCAAATGCGATGGGTGAATACGATGAGGAGCCTGCTCAAACAGCACACTTTATTGAAGAATGGGCACAACAGGGTTTTGTAAACATAGTAGGTGGATGTTGCGGCACGACGCCTGATCACATCAAGCACATCGCTGATCATGTAAAAAAACTACCACCCAGAAAACTGCCTTTTGTTGAAAACGAATTGACTGCATCCTCATGAGCAAAGCTGTACATATCAAGCCATATATGCGTTTAGCGGGACTCGAGCCATTGGTGATTCGTCCTGAAACCAACTTTGTAAATGTTGGAGAAAGAACCAACGTAACCGGTTCAAAAAAATTCGCTCGTCTCATCAAAGAAGAAAAATATGAAGAGGCATTGAGCATTGCCAGACAACAGGTGGAAAATGGCGCCCAGATACTGGATATAAATATGGATGATGCTTTACTTGATGGTGAGAAAGAAATGGTGACATTTTTGAATCTCTTGCAGAGTGAGCCAGATATTGCCAAGATCCCCATTATGATTGACTCCTCAAAGTTTTCAATCATACAGGCAGGATTGAAATGTGTTCAAGGTAAATGTGTGGTTAACTCCATTTCATTAAAAGAGGGAGAGGAAAAGTTCATTGAACAGGCAGTGATTTGCAGAAGTTTTGGAGCGGCTGTCATCGTGATGGCATTTGATGAAAACGGCCAAGCTGATACCCTCGAAAAAAGGGTCTTGATTTCAGAACGTGCATATAAAATACTAACCGAGCAGGTTGGATTTCCTCCACAGGACATCATATTTGATCTGAACATCTTTGCCGTTGCAACGGGATTGGAAGAGCATAATAATTATGGTGTTGATTTTATAGAAGCAACGCGCATCCTCAAGAAAAAATTTCCGCTGATAAAAATTTCAGGTGGTGTAAGCAATCTTTCATTTTCATTCAGAGGAAATGATCACGTGCGTGAAGCAATGCATTCTGTGTTTCTCTTTCATGCCATCAAGGCTGGCATGGATATGGGCATTGTAAATGCAGGCCAATTGGTTGTATATGATGAAATTGAACCTGTGCTTCGTGAATTATGTGAAGATGTTATCCTGAATAAAAATAACAATGACAATCAGGCAACGGAGAAATTGATTGCGTTTGCTGAAACTGTCAAAGACAAGGGACAAGGGCCGAGGGAAAAGGGACAAGGGGAATGGAGAAATGGCAGTGTTGAAGATCGATTGAAACATGCATTGATCAATGGTATAACTGAGTTCATTGATGCAGATACAGAAGAGGCTCGTCAAAAATATCCGAAACCACTGGATGTTATTGAGGGTCCCCTGATGGATGGCATGAATATCATCGGTGATTTATTTGGACTCGGAAAAATGTTTTTACCACAGGTAGTGAAAAGTGCCAGGGTAATGAAAAAAAGTGTCGCGGTATTGACACCATTTATCGAAGCCGAAAAAAAAGCTGGCAGCAGTGCTGGTAAAATTTTGATGGCCACCGTCAAAGGCGATGTACATGATATCGGGAAAAACATTGTCGGCGTTGTATTGGGATGCAATGGATATGAAATCATTGACTTGGGCGTGATGGTCTCCGCTGATAAAATTTTGGATGAAGCGCAAAAAAACAATGTAGATATCATTGGCTTGAGTGGACTCATCACTCCATCTCTCGATGAAATGGTACATGTTGCTTCGGAAATGAAAAGAAGAGGAATGAAGCAACCGCTGTTGATTGGTGGAGCTACAACTTCCCGTATGCATACTGCCCTCAAAATTGCACCTCAATACGAAGGCGGAGTTGTGCATGTACTGGATGCCTCCAGAAGTGTGTCTGTAGCAGGATCTCTTTTGAATCAGCAGAAAACAGCATTTTTGAGCAGCCTCAGCGGCGATTATGCAAAACTCAGAGAAGAATTTGCAAATAAAAAAACCAGCAAAGAGTCATTGTCATATGAGAATGCAGTCAGCAAAAGGACTGTAATCGATTGGCAAACATCCGATTTAATCAGGCCCAGTTTTACAGGAAATAAATTGATCGATGATGTTGACGTTGATGCATTGATTCCATATATTGATTGGACTCCTTTTTTCATTGCCTGGGAATTGCATGGAAAATATCCAGCCATCTTACAGGATGAAAAAGTCGGAAAAGAAGCCACCAAGCTTTTTGATGATGCGAATGAGATGCTGAAAAATATTGTTGCAGAAAAATGGCTGACTCCTAAAGCAGTAATCGGATTCTGGCCGGCCAACAGCAATGGCAGGGACTCTGTACAGCTCATTGATGTAAATTCTAATGAAGAAATTGAACTGCAATTCTTACGTCAGCAGTTGAAAAAAGCAGAGGGACAGCCCAATTATTCATTGGCAGATTTTATTGCCCCTGCTGACAGTAAAAAACAAGATCATATTGGTGCATTTGCAGTGACCATCCATGGAATAGAAAAAAAGATCAAAGCATTTGAGGCAGAGCATGATGATTACAGCAAAATCATGTTACAAGCATTGGCCGACAGATTAGCGGAAGCACTTGCTGAATACATGCACGAAAAAGTAAGAAAGGAGTATTGGGGCTATGATAAAAAAGAATCTCTCAGCAATGAAGATTTGATCAAAGAAAATTATGTTGGTATACGTCCAGCTCCTGGCTATCCCGCTTGTCCTGATCACACAGAAAAGAAAAAACTCTTTCATTTATTGGATGCCACGAATCAGGTAGGAATCACCCTTACAGAATCACTTGCTATGTATCCAGCTTCATCAGTTTGTGGCTGGTATTTTGCGCATCCTTCCTCTAAATATTTTGGCGTAGGCAAAATCAACAAAGATCAACTGGAAGATTATGCTGCAAGAAAAGGCATGTTGATCGAAGAAGCAGAGAAGTGGTTGAGGCCGATATTAGAGTGAACCAGTTGACAGTTGTCAGTCAACTGTTGATAAAAAAAATGAGGTAGTTTTACAGTTAAAAAACAACCGTCAACCGTCAACCTCATCCCATGCGCATCATCTCCTACAACGTCAACGGCATTCGTGCAGCCATCAAAAAAGGATTCATCGATTGGTTGAAAACTGATCCTGCAGACGTGATTTGTATTCAGGAGACCAAGGCATCCAAAGAAGACGTAGACATCTCTGCCATTCAAGAAATGGGATATCACGATTATTGGTTCAGTGCAAATAAAAAAGGATACAGCGGAGTAGCTGTTTTTACCAAAGTCAAACCCGACAAGTTTGTAATTGGAAATGGACACAAAGAGAGTGATGACGAGGGAAGGGTGATTCAGCTTCATTTTGGGAAAACACTTCTGATCAATGCCTATTTTCCCTCCGGAACATCTGGCGAAGAGA
>JBEAYH010000112.1:0-3894 GCA_041159435.1 Bacteroidota bacterium
CATATAATCTTTTGCACTGCTGAACAATGCATTTACACCTGAAAAAATGGTATTCCCAGACATGCTTGGTTGGTTTTCCAATCTGCGCAATGTAGAATCAGCATTGAACCCATATACCACCATTACTCTTTTTTGTTGTTCAGGAGTGAGATTATACCCAGTCTCCTTCATTTGAAGGGGAGTAAATATTTTCTCTTGCAAGTATGCTGATAAATTTTTACCAGAAATTACCTCAACCAATCTACCAACGATGTCTGGAGTAAAAGAATAATTCCATTTGCTACCAGGCTCCCACATCAGGGGGAGTTTGGACAATCCCCTTACCCTATCACCCAAGGTTTTAATATTTGGATTCAGGATCAAAGCTTGCCAAATTTCTTTGTCATATGCAATGGTAGCAATACCATGGCTCATTCCAGCGGTATGGCTCAATGCCTGACGAATGGTTATAGGTGAAGATGCAGGATGAGTGCCAGATGAACTTCCCTTGGTTGGATCGTTGACTACTTGAAGATTTGAAAATTCAGGCAAATACTTTGATACAGGATCATCCAATTGAAATTTTCCTTCATCGTATAGTGTCATAAGGGCTGTGGACACAATGGGTTTCGTCATTGATTGAATGAAATAAAGCTCATTCCCTTTCATGCTATCTCCTGATTCGCGATCTCGGAGCCCGTATGATTTTTCATACATCAATTTACCATCCTGAAATACCAGGCCCTGAACTCCGATCAGCCTCCCCTCCTTTACTTCATTTGATAAATAACTGTCATAATGTGAGAAGTTGTGTTGTACAATTTCATTCTGTTGTTGGCAGCTCACCATGACCCAGGTGAGAGAGACTAAAAAGAGGAATTTTTTCATTTACAATCGTTTACTGTGAGAATGAATGTACTGAAAAACCTGAAATTACTTCAATAAAAAAGCGCTATTTCCCGATGCAAAACTTAGAGAATATATAGTCCAGCTGATCATCGTTTGTGATCTTGCCTGTAATTTCTCCCAGGTGATATAGGCATTGGCGAATATCTATTGCAAGCAAATCGCCTGGTACATTTTCCTTCATTGCTTTTTTAATTGCATCAATGGCATCGGCAATTTTTTGAAGGGATTGATAATGGCGGGCATTTGTCACTACCGTCTGTTCAGAGTGAACGCTGCCCTGTACAATAGATTTGGAAAGTTCTTTTTTCAAAGCATCGATGTTCATATCATTCTTAGCCGATACATACATGCGATGCAAGGCAGATTCTGCATTCAGTTGCTTCAATGCCTGGGGATCATCTATTTTGTTTCCAACCAATAGGTAATGCTTGGACAAACGTTGCAATTCATTTTCCACTTCATTCAACTCATCTATGGGTGTTGTATTGGCGTCGTACAAATACACCACGATATCTGCCGACTTCATTTTTTCTCTGCTTTTTTCAACTCCAATCGATTCTATTTCATCCATGCTTTCACGCATACCGGCAGTATCGATCAACCTGAACAAAATACCATCGATGTTCAATACTTCCTCAATGGTATCGCGTGTTGTTCCAGCAATTGAACTGACAATGGCCCTGTTCTCTTTAAGCAAAGTATTGAGCAGGGTTGATTTTCCTGCATTGGGTTTTCCAATGATTGCAACGCTTACTCCATTTTTGATAACATTTCCCAATTGAAATGAATGAAGCAAGGCTCTGACTGTTGTATCCAAATGATCGAGCAGACTCTTCAATCTGGTTCGGTCTGCAAATTCAACATCCTCCTGTGAGAAATCCAGTTCCAGCTCAATCAATGCAGAAAAGGAAATCAGCTCCTCCCTCAGATTAGACAATACATGTGAGAAACCACCTCTCACCTGATTCAATGCAGTTTCCTGTGCAGCTTTTGTACCTGATGCAATCAAGTCGGCTACTGCCTCAGCCTGTACCAAATCCATTTTACCATTCAAGAATGCCCGCATGGTAAATTCACCAGGTTTTGCAAGACGTGCACCTTTTTGGATGCAAAGCTCAATAAGCTGTTGAATGATGTAGTTTGACCCATGGCAGGAAATTTCCACTACATCCTCACCTGTATATGACCTGGGTGATTTGAACAGGGAAACAACAACTTCATCAATATTATTTTCACCATCACTGATCAATCCCACATGCAAGGTATTGGCGGGCTGATTGGACAATTGTTTAGAAGGAAAAATTTCATCCATCAATGCAATGCATCCATTTCCTGACAAACGCACAACCCCAATGGCACCAATGCCTTGAGGTGTTGCCAATGCTACAATGATATCGCTCCAATGCGTCGACATACCGGTAAAATTACGACCTAGTACCAGAATAAATAAAAAAGGTCGCTTGGAGAACCAAACGACCTTGTATGTTGAAAAACGTAGGTTTATTCTGAAAGCTGGAATGTAACAGGCTGGCGGCGATATGCTTTTACATTTCTACCGTTTTGGATAGCAGGCTTCCATTTGGGACCCTTTCTGATCGCGTTTACAGCGATTTCAGCAAGTTTTGAAGTTGGTGGCAAACAGTTTCCTACACCTGCCTCATTGCAAGGCAATGCACGAACTTCGCTCACGGCACCTGCTTTGTCCACAATGAAAAGCACTACTACGGTTCCTGAACGACCATCATCCTGCAACTCGTCGATATTTCTTTCAATTTCGCGGGTCACATAACGGGTCCAACCAGAAGTACCGCCTGGAAATTCAGCATCGATTTCCACTTTTTGGAAGATTTTATTTTCATCATCTTCCTTGGGTGCTTCAACAACTGTACTTTCCACAGGAGGGGCAACAATGCCTTCGTCTTTTACACCCTCTTGATTGACCGTACCAATTTTTGTTTCTTCCAGTTTTTCAATTTCTGGTGGCTTCTCATCTTCTTTTACCTCTTCGTCTTTGACAACTTTAGGAGGTGTAAACTTGGCCATTTCCACTTTAGGTGGCTCTGGTGGTTTCGGAGGAGGAGGTGGTGGTGGCTCATTGGGCTCGTCTTGTTTGATTTCTTCCAGTTGTACTTCTTTGATCTCAACCTTTCCTTTTTTATTTCCGGTGGTGAGAGAAGACAAGAAAGAACCCAACAACAACATCAGTGCAATTGAGGCTGTAATCACAAGTGAATTCCTCAAACGCTTGTTGTATTGTGTGCGGAGCTCATAAGCACCATAACTCTTGTTTCTACCCTCGAATACCAGGTCGATGAGATCAGTGCCTAAAATTTTATTTGCATCCATTGTAATGCGTTTAATTTAATTTCTTTTTCTCTTTATTTGATTCCAGATGCAGCTTCGGTTATTTTGATCAATTCGTATTCAACAGGTGAAATATCCACCATTGCATAGCGCTTGATCTCGTTGATGGTCATCTCATCCAAAATATCAACCGTATTCTTATAGGTAGCATCAATTGTTGGCTTGATGATTACTACCAGGTCTTCCGGATTGGTATTTTGCTTTTTGCGGATGATCTCATCGCGGATGGTCTTGAAAGTTGCAGTTTTGATTTGGGTGGGATCCATTCCTTCGTAATAATATACTACGTCCTGCTTACCAAGCATGATATGGAATGCTCCAGATTCTTTTACCTTGTTCTGCTCTTCAGGCTTGTCAACATCCTTTGGCATATAAAGATTCATAGCCGTTGGTTGAGACATTGTGGTTGTGAAGATGAAGAAGGTAATCAACAAGAATCCCAGATCCACCATTGGAGTCATGTCTACGCGGGTAGATAGCTTCTTGGCTTTTTTAACGCCTGGACCTTTTTTGTGTCCGCTATCACCACCCCCTGAATCTATACTTGCCATATTTGACTATTTAGTTGATCAATTTATTACTTACCGCTTTGAATTTGCTTTTGGCGAGTAACATACAGAGCAGTTCCAGCAGGTGCATCTT
>JBEAYH010000020.1:0-17922 GCA_041159435.1 Bacteroidota bacterium
CGTTTACAGTATGCACTTGAAACGGAAAAGTAAAATTATTTTAGGAATTGACCCAGGAACTGTCATAATGGGTTTCAGCATCATTGAAACAAATGGCAGTAAAATCGACATGCTGGAAATGGATGTAGTGAAACTGAATGGGAAAAAAGATATGTTCGTACGGCTGGGTATTATCAACGAGACCATTCAATCGCTGATTGACAAGTACCAACCAGATGCCATGGCAATCGAGGCGCCGTTTTTTGGAAAAAACGTTCAAAGTATGCTCAAACTTGGAAGAGCACAGGGTGTGGCGATCGCCGTTGCCATGTCCAACAAAGTAGCTGTGGCTGAGTATTCTCCCAAAAAAGTCAAACAATCGATCACAGGCAACGGAAATGCAACCAAGGAACAAATATGGAAAATGTTGAATAACATCATGCACATTAAAAATACCATCAAGTATTTTGATGCTTCTGATGCCCTCGCCGTTGCTGTATGTCATCAATTCAATGACCATGCAGTTCCCGTTCCAAAAGCGACTTCAAAAAGAAAATCAACCAAGAAACAAAGTACCAGCTGGAGTACATTCATTCAACAACATCCGGAAAGAATTGTAAAAAAATAATCAGGATAAATGAGCAAGGATCAAGGACTGCGCAGCCTGCAATGCTTCCTGCGTTGGCTTTAATTTTTCTCTGGTAAAATTCAAATCATCTGCACTGTTCATGGGGACCAGGTGAACATGTGCATGGGGGACTTCCAGTCCAATAACTGCAATACCACATCGCTTGCAGGGAAATGCTTTTTCAATGGCTTTGGCTATTGGCCTTGAGAAAGACAAGATTTCACTGAGTTCATCATCACTCAAATCAAAAATATAATCTGTTTCTTTTTTGGGTACTACCAGTGTATGTCCGGGTACAAGAGGAAAAACATCAAGGAAAGCGTAAAAACGTTCGTTCTCTGCAATTGTAAAGGAAGGAATTTCTCCACGAATGATTTTGCTGAAAATACTTGACATCACTATATAGTTATGTTGTCTATTTGAAACACAATTCTACCATTGGGTGTTTGAATCTCAGCTTCATCTCCAACTTTCTTTCCCAGCAAGCCTTTTCCAATGGGTGAGGTTACTGAAATCTTTTGCAGTTTGAGATCAGCTTCTTTTTCAGAAACGATTTGATAGGTCATTGATTTTTTAGTGGCCTTGTTGGTGATGGTAACTTTTGTCAGGATAGAAACCTTGGATGTATCTATCTCAGAGGCATCCAGGATGCGGGCATTTGCCAATTCGGTTTCCATTCGAGAAATTCTTGCCTCCAACAATCCTTGTGCTTCTTTTGCTGCATCGTATTCAGCATTTTCTTTGAGGTCACCCTTCTCCCTTGCTTCCGCAATTGCCTTGGAAGCGGCAGGCCTGTCAACTGTCTTCATTTTATGAAGTTCAGTTTTCATTTGCTCCAGTGTTTCCTTGGTAACATACATTACGCTCATAGTGTCACATTTAGCTAGGGTTTGAAAAAAATAGCAACGCCTCAGAATAAACTGGGGCGTTGCTGTATTACAAAGTTAGTAAAATTTCCGAAAATCAATTTCCAATTAAACCTTCCAGCTTTTGAATAATTGTTTCAGCCATTTTGAACAATGACTCATGGCTATACCCTGCAATATGTGGGGTTACAATCACATTGTTTCTATTTAACAAATTCTTAAGCACAGCATTTTCTTCACCACTATAAGAAGTAAGATCCTCATTTTCAAGTACATCCAGCCCAGCAGCAGCTATCAATCCTTTGTCCATTGCTGCTATCAGTGCCTGGGTATCAACTATTTTACCGCGTGAAGCATTTAGAAAATATGGTTTGCGTTTGAGTGATTCAAAAAAAGTATCATTTGCTAAATAAGTTGTTTCTGCTGTAAGGGGCAAGTGTATGCTGATAACATCTGCATAAGCAAGCAATTGATCCAATGATGATTCTCTGATGTGATTCTCAGCAAAACCATTTTTATACTTATCGTATACCAGAACCGTTACATTAAAAGACGACAATAAATTCGCGAAGGCAGCACCTGTATTTCCAAATCCAATGATGCCAACTGTCTTTCCTGTCAACTCGGCTCCTCTATTGGCATCTCTGAGCCATTTCCCACCAATGATTTCCAAATGAGATTTTTCGATCTTGTGCATGAGTGTCAGCAATGTTCCCAAACAATGTTCGGCAACTGCAGTACGATTGCCCTCTGGACTGCTGAAACATGCAATTCCTTTCGACTGTGCATATACCAGGTCAACAATTTCCATTCCACTCCCCAATCTTCCTATCCACTTCAGTTGATTTGCACGATCCAATATGTCCCGATCAATATGTAAACGCGTTGTGATGACCAATCCTTCATAAAGATGAATCTGGTTCATCAACTGCTGATAACTGATGGTTTCATGGACATCTACTTCAAAGCCTCTTTTCATGAGTGATTCCCGCAGGAAGGGATGTGCAAAAGCTGTAACCAATACTTTTCTCACTTCATTATTTTTAGCAAATGAACAAAATCTTCGACTGAAAGCTGTTCAGCCCTTTTGGTAAAAATATCATCCGCTAAAACTGCTTTGTCAAAAAAACCTTTTAACGGATTGCGCAATTGCTTTCGCCGTTGGGAGAAAGCAGTTTTCACCAGGACTGAAAATTTTTTATGATTTTCGATCTGATATGGATTCCCTTTGTACCGAAGGGCGATCACACCACTTTTGACTTTAGGAGGAGGATTGAATGCGGTTTCGTCAACATCGAAGAGATAGTTGGTTTCAAAGTAAGCTTGCACAAGTACGCTGATGATGCCATAATCTTTTGTGCCAGATTTAGCACAAATTCTCTCTGCAACTTCTTTTTGAAACATGCCGATCATGGTCTCAACTTGCTCACGCCACTCAATAACCCTGAATACAATTTGTGTTGAAATATTGTAAGGAAAGTTTCCAATCATGGTAAACTTCCCAGTAAATGGACATGGCACTTCCAGGATACTTCCCTCGACTATGTGGGTTTGCAAGTTCGGATATGTTGAAGCGAGAAAGGCAATTTTCTCTTTGTCAATTTCAACCAGCTTAAAGTCAATACCTGGAATTTCATTCAAGTATTTGGTTAGGGCGCCTCCGCCAGGACCTACCTCCAGCAACTGACGAAAAGGGTGGTTCTGAAGTGCTTCCACAATACGGACACAAATGGTTTGATCCTTTAAGAAATGTTGTCCAAGTGATTTTTTCAGCGTCAGCATGCAAGTACAAAATTACGACAAAGATTAGCCATTATCCCTACCTTTGTCGCTTCAAGCTAAAGTCAATATATGAGTGAACAAAAAAGGCCTGTGATCGGGATTTCAGTGGGTGATTTGAATGGCATTGGCATAGAAATAATCATCAAAACATTTTCAGACAATAGAATCCTGGAACTGTGCACACCCATCATATTTGCTTCGAACAAGGTGATCAATTTTTATAAAAAGTCTATCCCGGAAATAAACCTGAATTACGTAAGCATCAAAGAAATTTCAAAAAATAACCCTAAGCAAGTCAATATTTTCACTGTATGGGAAGAAGAGGTTGAAATTCAACCCGGACAAATGACTGATACAGGCGGAAAATACGGGGTTCAATCTTTGCAAACTGCTGTAAAAGCATTGAAAGAAAAAAGCATCGATGCGCTGGTGACTGCCCCACTCAATAAATACACCATGCAAAGCAGTGCGTTCAGCTTTACCGGGCATACTCCTTTTCTAAAAGAAGCATTTAAAGCAGATGATGTACTGATGCTGATGATTGCTGATAACATGAGAGTTGGATTGCTGACAGAACATCTTGCTATCATGGATGTTGCTAAAAATATCAACAAGGAACAAATCATCAAAAAAATCAATTTGTTGAAAAACAGTTTGATCAAAGACTTTGGAGTGGAGCGTCCACGCATTGCAGTGTTGGGACTCAATCCACACGCTGGCGATGAGGGACTTGTTGGCAAGGAAGAAAAAGAAATCATTCGTCCAGCGATACTTGAATCGAAAAAAAATGATTGCGTAGTAATGGGCCCCTACAGCGCAGATGCATTTTTTGCAAGAGGAAATCACGAAAAATTTGACGCGGTGCTGGCCATGTACCACGATCAAGGTTTGATCCCTTTCAAATCACTTGCTATCGGAGAAGGAACCAATTTCACTGCAGGGTTGCAAGCAATCAGGACTTCCCCTGATCACGGAACTGCATTCGATATTGCAGGTAAAAATCAGGCAGACGAATCATCCTTCAGAGCTGCAGTTTTCTCTGCCATAGATATTTTCAACACGCGCAACAACTACCAGGAATTGAGAAAAAATCCACTGAAAAAGATATCAGCGCATGTTGTTGCCAATGCAGTTGACGAAAAAATTGATGAATAGTATTTTTTCGTTATATTCATGAAAAGGATATCATGAAACGGATTTCTAAAATAGCACTTCTTCATGGACTGTTGTTGTTGCCTATAATTTCGATCCTTGCACAGCAGAAAGCGCCCCTATCACCCAAAAAAAATCTGGTAAAAGTAAATCTTACTTCCCTGCCCCTCAACAATTACAATGGTCAATTGGAGCGCGTATTGGGAAAGAAAATCTCAATTGCACTCAGTTACAGATTCATGCCCCTGGGCAATGTTCCCTTGAAAGACAATATTGTAAACATTGCCAATGGTGATGCGAACATGCAGAAAACTTTTGATCAATTCCTTATTTCTAATAATGCATTGACTCCAGAACTCAGGTGGTACCCAGGAAAAAGAGGTTATGGAAAAGGATTTTATATTGCTCCTTTCATACGCTTCGCCAATTTTCATGGAGAAGGTATAAAAATTGAATTTACCCCAGTCAATGGTGTAACAGACAATATCAGTTTATCAGGTGACGTAAAATCCACCACGTATGGCTTGATGTTAGGTGCGCAGTGGTTTCTTGGAAAAAGACTTTGCCTGGATTGGCAAATCATTGGTCCACATTACGGGAGAGGGACTGGCACGCTCAGAGGTATCAGCTCTTTTACATTGAGCAAATCCGAACAAGATGCAATCAGAGATGCAACTAAAAATGTTGAAATTCCCATGACCACTGTGAGTTCAGAAGTGGGTTCCAACTCACTAAAACTCTCACTGGACGGTCCCTGGGCAGGTATCAGAGCTGGTATTTCTTTGGGATTCCGATTTTAGAGAAAATCATCTGATTCCCTGTATGCTTTGATCAAAGCAAGTTCACCTTCTTTTCCCTTCATTGCGTTTCCATGCTCCATACCAAGGATTCCCTTGAAACCCTTGTTATAGATGTGCTTGAAAATATTCTTGTAATTCATCTCACCTGTAGTAGGTTCATTTCTTCCGGGATTATCACCAATCTGCATATACCCGATTTCAGTCCAGCACTTATCCATATTTGCAATGATATTGCCTTCATTTCTCTGCATGTGGTACATGTCGAATAGTATTTTACAGGAGGCGCTGTTGACAGCTTTACAAACCATATATGTTTGGGTAGAATAACGCAAAAACAAGTCTGGATTGTCACTCAAGGGTTCCAGAACCATCACCAATCCAGCTTTTTCCAACACTTCCGTCCCCAATCTCAAACCTTCAATCACGTTGGCCATTTGCAGGTCGTATGGGAGGGAACGATCATAATTTCCCGGAACCACCGTGGCCCACTTTGCATTGCATCGTTTTGCCACTTCAACTGCTTTATGACAATCTTTTACAATGAGATCTTTGAACTCTTGCTTTCCTGTTGTAAGGCTCATTTTCCAGTGCCAGTTTTCGGAAGTAATCACAAAAACACCCATGCGCATCCCCAGCTTTTCCAATGTATCTCCAATTTTAGATTGCATTTCAGGGGTTCTGGACATCATCCCGTTGTCTTCGATGGCATTGAATCCCTGATCATGAGCAAACTTGATTTGATCAATGAAATCCTTCCCAGCATGATTGGAAAACATGCCATCATGAAATGCATAACTAAGATTGAATGGTTTTGCTGCAGGCACATTGTTTTGAGCATGTAAGGAACTGCCAGAAAACAATCCGAAACCAGCCAATGAAGAATTTCTGATAAACCCTCTTCTTTCCATAACAGATATTTTTTGATGGATCAATTTACTTAGAACAATTTACTTAAAATTGCATCAAATCGTCCATGGTGAATAAATTAATTGCACTGACCCTTTTTTATTTCTCTGCAACGCCCCTCTTAGCACAACCTGTTTCAAAAGAAGATATCCGCGTACCTGGAACCAATCAGGTGATCAGCATGATTGGTCTGCAGGGAGGAACCTTTACCATGGGCAACAATACAGCTGCAAATACAAATGAAAAACCTTCCAGACAATTGCAGATCTCCCCTTTTTCTATTGGCGTATTTGAAATCACCCATGATCAGTTTGATATTTTTTTCAAGGATGAAGAAACTTCTCAAGGTTCAAAAGTCGATGCCATTACAAGACCTACTCCGCAATACATCGACCTCAGCTGGAACATGGGGAAAGAAGGAGGCTATCCAGCAAATAGCATGAGTGTGGATGCTGCGCTGATGTTTTGCAGATGGCTGTATCAAAAGACTGGTAAATTTTTTCGATTGCCAACAGAAGCTGAATGGGAATATGCATGCAGAGCAGGAACCCAAACAGAATACTTTTTTGGAAACAGTCCAGATAAACTCAGCCAATATGCCTGGTACCAATCAAACAGCAATGGCAAGTACCAAAAAGTTGGATCGAAGAAGCCCAATCCCTGGGGACTCTACGACATGCTTGGAAATGTGGCAGAATGGACGATGGATCAGTACGACCCAAACTATTTCAAAAAAACAATGAACAATGAAAAAGATAAAATCATTCTTCCTGTCTCCAGGTATCCCAGGAGTATTCGTGGAGGATCTTATCTGGATGATGGCAAAAAAATGAGGTCATCCAACAGGCAGTTTTCTGAAACAGGCTGGAACAAAAGAGATCCGCAGCTTCCCAAAAGCAGGTGGTGGCTGACAGACGGAATGTTTGTGGGATTCAGAATTGTTTGTCCGGTTAACCAACCAAGCCCCGAAGAAGCCGAAAAATTGTATAAATTGTATTTAGGTAATTAACGATAAAACATTCAACGATGCACCAAAAAAAGTCAACTCAAAAAACACGCCGTGAATTTGTAATACAAGGCGGATTGATTTCAACTGGATTGATGGCAGTTCCCATGATGTCTCAGGCCAATTATTTTTCAGGAGCAAATGATGCTATCAAAATTGCACTGATAGGATGCGGCGGAAGAGGAACGGGTGCAGCACTCCAGGCATTGCAAAGCAAACAAAATGTAAAGCTGGTTGCAATGGCAGATGCCTTCAGAGATCGCCTTGACAGCTGTTATAAAAATATTACCGCAGAGGATCTCTCGGATGCAGGAACAAAAGGCTCGGTAAAAGACCTGGTTGATGTTCCGGAAGAAAGAAAATTTGTTGGATTTGATGCCTATCTCAAAGCAATTCCATTGGCGGATGTAGTTATTCTTGCCACTCCTCCAGGATTCAGGCCTATTCATTTTGAAGAAGCAGTCAATCAAGGCAAACATATTTTCATGGAAAAGCCCGTTGCAACTGATCCGGAAGGTGTCAAGAAAGTTCTTGCTGCAGCTGCTGTGGCAAAAACCAAAAAATTGAATGTGGTTGTTGGGTTGCAGAGACATTACCAACATTCATACAGAGAGTTGTACAAAAGAAAAGACCTCATCGGAGAAATTACCTCTGCACAGGCCTGGTGGAACAATGATGGAGTATGGGTGAATCCAAGAAAACCCGAACAAACCGAAATGGAATACCAAATGAGAAATTGGTATTATTTCAATTGGTTGTGTGGAGATCACATTACCGAACAACATATTCATAATATTGATGTCATCAATTGGTTCAAAGGATCCTATCCAGTAAAAGCGCAGGGATTGGGGGGAAGAGAAGTGAGAAAAGGCAAAGACCATGGTGAAATTTTTGATCACCACTTTGTTGAATTTCATTACGCGGATGGTTCGATCCTGAACTCACAGTGCAGACATATTCCAAAAACATCTGCCAAAGTAGATGAACTCATCATAGGAACAAAAGGAAAAATATTCTGCGGCGCAGCCAACATCAGAGATCACAAAGGCACTGTATTGTATCAATTTGACAAGAAACAGGAAAACGATCCTTATCAAAATGAACACGTTGAGTTGTTTGCTGCCATTGCAAAAGGTGAATACAAATTTGCAGATGCAGAAAATGGTGCAAAGAGTACCATGACTTCCATTTTAGGACGAATGGCCTCTTACAGTGGACAGGTAATTGAATGGGACAAGGCGCTGAACTGTGGACTCAATCTGCAGCCTGAAAAATATGCATGGGATGCCATGCCCAAATCACTGCCAGATGAAAGCGGCAAATACAAGGTGGCTGTACCCGGGGTGACGAAGTTTTATTAATCAAAAACTGTCAACTGTTATCTGTTAACAGTTGACAGTTTTATTTATCCGTCCTAAACAAATTCACAGGCAACCCTTCAGCAGAAAACAAATTCGGCATCGCTGTGTTGGTAAATCCGAAACGAACATCAACCGGATCCTTTACTTTGTTGCTTGAAACCACAATGGCCTTTCCTTCAATAACTGCTTTGGCTGGAACAAACATACCATCCGCACCAGCAATATAAAAATCTGTCGGCTCTCCACCCTTTGAAATCAATGCCGTTGGAACATGGTCAAACTGAATCCTGATTTTATTTTTCTCGATGGAGTGAGAAATATATTGGGGACTTTTATACTGTAACCCCTTCACCTGGTATGTTTCCGCTAGTGCATAATTGGCCAGTCGCGCTGCAACTTCTTTTTTCAATGTAGGATGAATGTCCTTTACGTTGTCAACCAAATCACTTACAACAACCATACCTGTTTTTTGGAAGGAGGCGGATTGGGTCTGGGCCTCTCTCAAAAAAGCTCCATTGATGTGGTTGTCACCATATGTATATGGTGCAATCTGAACAAAATAAAATGGAAACACTTTGTTCCATGCTTTGCGCCAACTGTCGATCATGTTGGTGAACAATCTTTTATACGCATAATGTGTTCCCACATTGCTCTCCCCCTGGTACCAGATTGCTCCCGCAATTTCATAGTTCGTCAGTGGGTAGATCATTGCATTGTATGCTTCTCCCTTTACATGCGGCCACCATTGGCTTGGATTTAGCTTCTCAGCTGCCATGCGCAAGTCTGGGTCATTTTGTACCACCTCTGATGGAGTCCAAACTTCGGCAGGAGTTCCGCCCCAGTTGCTGTTGATCAAGCCCACGGGAAAACCAGTAGTTGCATTGATCTGCTTTCCAAAAAAGTACCCAATGGCACTGAAATGCAGCATATCCTCCGGATTGCATACAACCCATTTTGCCTGCACATCGTCTTGCGGTGTTGCAGAGGTTGACTTGGGGACATAAAAAAATCGAATTTGCTTATTGGTTGCATTGGGTGATTCTTCCCTTGATTGTTTCAATCCTTGATCTGCACTCCATTCCATATTGCTTTGTCCTCCGCAAACCCAAACCTCTCCGATCATCACGTCATCCAATACGATTTCATTGCTTGCTTTTATTTTGATGGTGTATGGTCCGCCTGCACCTGGAGTTTTCACTTCCGAAATCCATCGCGCTCCTCTTGATGCCGTTACATGATACGTAGCAGTATCCCAGCTAACCTGAATGGTAATTTTTTCTGCAGGAGCAGACCATCCCCATAGTTTCACTTTCGCATTTTGCTGCAATACCATGTGTGAGCCAATGATTGAGGGCAATCGAACTGCGGCTGTCGTCTCTGTAATGAGCAAGGCCAATAAAAATGCAAGTACAATATTTTTCATATGTGCGTTTTACATGATGAATGTAAATATTTTGAAAGATGTACACAAAATAAAAAAGGCCTGGTTACCCAGGCCTTTGTGATACTATTTAATATGGTTATTTAAATTGTGCCATTACGTTTTTAGCCAATTCGATCATCTTTTTGATTCCATCTTCCGGAAGATTACCCTTTTTGAACTCTCCCAAGATATCAGGATGTTTTGCTTCCATTTCCATCAAGAATTGCTCTTCAAAATCTTTCACAGACCTTACTGGAACTTCTTTCAAAAATCCTTGGGTTCCAAGATAGATGATGGCTACCTGCTTTTCCACTGATACGGGTTGATATTGACCTTGTTTTAGAATTTCCACGTTGCGTGCACCCTTATCAATTACAGATTTGGTAGCTGCATCTAGGTCACCTCCAAATTTAGAAAAGGCTTCTAACTCACGGTAAAGTGCCTGATCCAGCTTCAAAGTACCAGCAACCTTTTTCATCGATTTGATCTGTGCATTACCACCTACGCGGCTTACAGAGATACCAACGTTGATAGCAGGACGAATACCTGCATTGAATAAGTTTGATTCAAGGAAAATCTGACCGTCGGTAATAGAAATTACGTTGGTTGGAATATACGCAGATACGTCACCTGCCTGGGTTTCAATGATGGGAAGTGCAGTAAGCGACCCACCACCTTTGACCAAATGTTTGATGGATGCAGGAAGGTCATTCATTTTCTTTGCGACTTCATCCTTGCTGATGACCTTTGCAGCTCTTTCCAGCAAACGACTGTGCAGATAGAATACATCACCTGGATATGCTTCACGTCCGGGTGGACGACGCAGCAACAATGATACCTCACGGTATGCCACAGCTTGTTTAGAAAGATCATCGTACACAATCAAAGCTGCATTTCCTGTATCACGCAAAAACTCTCCGATGGCAGCACCCGCAAATGGAGCATAGAATTGAAGAGGAGCAGGTTCAGCAGCAGAAGCGGCAACGATGATGGTATAATCCATCGCTCCATTGTCTTCCAGTGTTTTCATTACTGCAGCAATGGTGGATGCTTTTTGTCCAACTGCAACATATATACAGTAAACAGGTTTCCCTGCCTTGTAAAATTCTTTTTGATTGATGATGGTATCTATTGCAATGGCGGTCTTTCCCGTTTGGCGATCTCCGATGATCAATTCTCTCTGACCACGTCCAACTGGAATCATCGCATCAATCGCCTTGATACCTGTCTGAAGCGGTTCTTTTACAGGCTCACGAAAAATAACACCAGGTGCTTTGCGCTCTAGTGGCATTTCATATAGGTCACCTGCAACAGGACCTTTGCCGTCTATCGGCTCACCAAGGGTATTGATGACACGACCTACCAATCCCATTCCTGCCTTAATGGATGCAATTTTACCGGTGCGTTTTACTTTGGATCCCTCTTTGATGTCCATGCCTTCTCCCATCAATACAACACCTACATTGTCCTCTTCGAGGTTCAACGCAATGGCTCTAACGCCGTTTTCAAATTCAACAAGTTCACCTGACTGCACATTGTTCAATCCATAGATGCGGGCAATGCCATCACCTACTTGAAGCACTGAACCTACTTCCTCCAAATCAGCAGAAGAATTAAAATTGCTTAGCTGCTGGCGGAGGATGGCTGATATTTCGTCGGGTTTAATCTCTATCATTTCTTTGAGTTTAAAATTCTTTGAAATTATATTTTACTGATGTACATATTTTCTATGAACTGTTTTTTAATGAACTGCAAGTCATGGCGAATGCTTGCATCAAATAATTGGTCGTCGACTTGAACGATCAATCCTCCGATGATAGAAGCATCTACTTTAGCATGCAATTCGATTGATTTTCCCTGCAGCAAACTGTTCTCCTTCAATACAGCAGAAATCTTTTCTTTGACTTCACCCGAAACCTCTACAGCTGTAGTAAGCTCAACCAATTGAATTCCTTTCTTTAATCTGTATTTTTCAATGAATGCCTGGATGATTGCATTGATAGCAACCGATCTCCCTTTTGAGAAAATAAGTTTGAAAAATGAGTTGGTGAGTGGCTGAATATGTTTTGAAAATACAGCTTCAAAAATAGCAGTCTTTTTTTCACCCTTCACTATTGGCGAGATGAGTATCAAATGAAGCTCTTTGCTTTGGACGGATTGGATCAGATCAAAATCCTGCTTCACCTCTTCTAACGTAGAGGTCTCCACTGCCAAATCAAAAATCGCTTTCGCGTATCGTTGAGCTACTTTGGTTTGACGCATATCACTTAATTTCCAAATTGATTTAATTCACCTGCCATCTGCTGAATATATTTTTCCTGTTCAGCTTTGTTATCCAGTTGTTTGCGAATAACTTTTTCTGAAACCTCAATGACCATGTTTCCGATCTGGTTTTTGATGTCTGTCAAAGCAGCCATTTTCTGAGAATGAATGGCAGCATTTGCATCTGCAAGTATTTTGGAAGCTTCAGATTTAGCCTGTTCTTTGGCATCATTGATCAACTTATCTCTGGTTTCTTTTGCTTCTTTGAGCATTTGAGCCCTTTCTTCACGTGCTTGCATCATCAGCGCCTCATTCTCGCTTTTTAACTGAGCCATTTCAGCCTTTACCTTTTTGGCTGCATCCAAAGAGTCTGCAATTCCTTTTTCACGCTCATTCAATGATGCTATGATTGTCTTCCAGGCATATTTCTTCAATATGAAGAACACCATGCCAAATGCGAGCAAAGTCCAGAACAACAAACCTATACCCGGTAATAAAAGATCCATATTGCTTGATTAACTTTTTTAAAGTAAACTGCATCCTCCGCCCTGTGCATTGGATACAGTTGTTTTTTGGTGCAATGTTAGGCTTTCAAAACAGCCAACAATCCTGCGATTACCGCGAAGAGAGCAACACCCTCAACGAAAGCGGCAGTCAAGATCATATTTGCACGAATGTCATTAGAGGCTTCTGGTTGACGGGCAATAGCATCTACTGCACCTTTACCAATTTGACCGATACCGATACCAGCACCGATCGCCGCTAGTCCAGCTCCGATAGCACCACCTAAGTGAGATACGCTAACGTCGAGCAGAATGTTCATAAGACTCATGATACTTGTTTTTATGAATGAATAAAAAAATTAGTGATGCGCTTCTTCATGATGTTCACCTTCAAATGCCTGTCCGATGAATACTGCGGTCAGATTTGTAAAAATGAAAGCCTGAATAAATGCAACCATTATTTCAATCAGATAAATAAACACTGCGAACAAGACAGACATGGGTGAGAATCCCCATCCTGCAATCGCGTTCATTGATCCGAAAATAAATATCAATGTGATGAAACTTAAAATGATGATGTGTCCTGCTACCATATTTGCAAAAAGACGAACAATCAATGCAAAGGGTTTGGTGAACACCCCCAACAATTCTACAGGAAGCATGATCAGTAATTTAACAACAACAGGAACACCGGGATACCAGAAGATATGTCCCCAGAAATGCTTGTTGGTACTGAACAGAATAACAAAAAATGAAACAACCCCTAACACAATGGTGAAGGCAATGTTTCCGGTAACGTTGGCTGATCCCGGCAACAATCCAAAAATGTTGTTGATGAGTATGAAAAAGAAAACAGTGAGCAAATAAGGGAGATATTTTTGGTATTTACCAGCAAGGTTGGGCTTTGCAACCTCGTCCCGCACAAATGTGATAACAGGCTCAATGGCATTTTGCCATCCTTTGGGTGCAGATTGAACACCCTGACCTTTCTTGTATTTGTTGGCAATTGCAACCATCAACACAACCAGAATGGTCAATGCAATCAACATTTGAACTACATTCTTTGTAATCGACAGATCAATTATTTTTTCGTTTGGATCTTCGGCATGGATCTTACCTTCTTCTAAATGATATCCATTGTATGCTGAATGACCATGGTGGAATTGAGAGGAAGAGAAAACAGAAAGTCCCTTGGTATTGGAATAAACGATTACGGGAAGAGGAACTGTCGCATGAAATTCAGTTCCATCTTTTTTTTGAAGCGTAAAAAAATGAAAATCATGTGCATCTTGGATATGTTCCATGATGAGTTTGGCAGGATCGAGCTTTTCAGCACCCCCGTGGTCGTTGGCAAGTCCAGTCATCGACAATGACAGAAAAAAAACTCCCAAAGTAGCCACCAGCAACGATTTTAGCCAATTTCCCTGCATAAAAGCCTCAAAATTTTTGCAAAGATACTATCTGGCGTGTAAATACCGCGATTTCAGGAGGAAAACTAATCCCCATCTTTTTTCATCTGGGCATCGATCATTTTTGCATAAGAACCCTGTTTGGTCAGGAGGGCTTCGTGTGTACCCTCTTCTATGAGTTGCCCACCCTCTATTACAATGATTTTGTGTGCTTTACGAATAGTAGAAAGTCTGTGTGCAATCACGATGGAGGTTCTGCCCTTCGTCAGCACCTCAATGGCTTGTTGGATGAGTCCCTCGGTATTGGAATCGACCGAGGAAGTAGCCTCGTCGAGAATCAGGATGGCAGGATCGAAAAGAAGGGCACGGAGAAAAGAAAGCAATTGACGCTGGCCGGTTGAAAGCGTTGCACCTCTTTCCTGCACATTGTAATGGTACCCGCCAGGAAGACGCTCAATAAAAGAATCTATACCAATCATTTTTGCAGCCTCCACAACTTTTTCCAAAGGAATGGATGGGTCACGGAGCGTTACGTTGTCGAGTATGGATCCCGAAAAAAGGAATACATCCTGCAAAACAACCGCAATCTGAGAGCGGAGTGATTCCAGGGTGTAATGCTCAATCGATTTTCCATCTATCAATATTTCACCTTCCTGGTGTTGATACATTCGATTGATCAAATTGATAATGGTTGATTTTCCGCTGCCTGTATGTCCCACAATTGCCAACATCTCCCCCTTCTGCACAGAAAAATGAATACCCCGTAAAACAGGTATCCCAGGCTGATAAGAAAAACCGACTTGCCTGAATTCGATCTCACCTTTGATTTGAAAATGATCTGCACCGGGCTGGTTTTTCAGTTCATCATGATTGTCCAATACCAACATGACCCGCTCTGCTGCCACCATGCCCATTTGGAGGACATTGAACTTGTCTGCAATTACACGCAGGGGGCGAAACAACATATTCAATAAGAGTGCAAAAGCAACAATGTTCCCACTGATGGCGGTCGCTTGTTTTGCATCCACATGCATCGCATTCTTTGCAGCAAACCATACCAGCAGTCCCATGGAAACAGCAAGTATGATCTCAACAACAGGAAAAAAAACAGAATAGGCAAATATGGCATCGATGTTTGCGTTCCTGTGCCGTTGGTTGATGGAATCAAATTTTTTCATTTCCCTTTTCTCGGCAGTAAATGCCTGGATGATTTGCATACCGGAAATATGTTCCTGAACAAATGCGTTGAGGGATGCAATGGCATTCCTGACTGCGATAAAAGACTTGTTTACGCTTTCTTTGAACAAGTAAGTTGCAACAATTAAAAAAGGAAAAGGAATCAAACAAATCAGCGTCAATCTCCAATCTGTGTACAACATGGCAGCAAGGATGGCAATGACAGAAAGCAGGTCGGCAATGATAGGAATAAACCCCTCGGCAAAAATATCATTGATCGCTTCAATGTCATTGATGGTGCGTGTTGTCAGCGTTCCAATCGGTGTTTTGTCGAATTGCCTTAGATTGAGGTGCAGGATTTTTTGAAACACTTCTACACGAATGTCCTTTACAACTTTATGACCCAGCCAGGAAGTGATATAAGTAAACAGGAATTTTGTAGCTGTTTCAATGAAAAGAAAAACCATTTGAATGAGCGTGATGTAAAGAAGAAATTGCATGACCAATGCAATTGGTTCTTCCTGCGCATTGACCTTTTTCAAGGTATGGTTGATCAACAGTGGGCGAAGGGGTGAAAAAAGTGCCAGCATCAGTGCAAGTGCAACTGACATATAGAATTTACCTGCATAGGGTTTTGCAAATACAAAAACACGTTTCAGCAATTGCGCATTGAAAATTTTTTTCTTCTCTTCCTTGCTCATTTTACAATCAGATGGTTTTGCCTCTTGCTTTCAATAACAACAATCCTAGATTTTTATGTGGGGCGACATAATTTTCAAAACGATGCTGGGCGTTGGTGAGACGCATCTGTTGCTGCAGGTTCCTCCAAATTAAAATCCAATCAAGATTTCTACCACTTCGCATAGTTTCATTGATCATGCGCAAAATCGGATCATTGACTGACAAGCTTCCCACTTCTCTGGAAGAGATGATTTGTGCATCCGGACAAACATCCAGCACTTTGCTCAAATGCTGGTAACTGCCGCAGGATCCAAGCAAGACAATCTTTGAACTGTTGGGCAATTGAGCGATGGTTGATGGTAAATGATAGCTGTGTCCGCGGTGAACGACAATACTGGGATCCATTTTTTGCTCTTGCAGAAAATTCGACAAAGCCATCTGTGCTTCTGCATCCCGGTCCTCCCCATCTGCTTGATCAAATGGAATGTTTGCAAAAACAGATACTGGCTTGCCTTGAAGAGATCTGATTTCGATCCATTTTTCAGTTTTGAAAATCTTCCAGTATTTATTTCTTGTATAAAATGCAAGGAAGTTTTCAAATGAAATCTTCCCATCCTTGTCACCATAGAAAAACAACTGTTCCACAATCCTGTCGTTGGACAAAAGCTTGTCGCGCATCATGAAATAAGGAGGGTCAAATCCAAATTGTTTTGAAAAAGACTTTCCGCTGTCCTGTTCAGATTTCAACAGCATTTGAAGGGTTTCATACAATGCAACCCCATCTTTGTCCTCGATGGATTTGAGCGACTGGATATTTAACTGTACTTCCTGCGCGATGATTTTTTTCAATCCAGGATTACCGATACTCGAGTATCCATTTACCACATCCACCGCTGTTTCCAATGTGAGATCCCTCTCCAATCCTGCTACAAAATCTTTGATCAATCGTTTTGCCTGATCGGGGCGCATGGCATTGATGAACTCATCAAGTTTATTGTAGTCAGCTGCCATTTTGATGAACTTTCTGAAACGATCAAACTGGATATTTATGAGCAGTTCGTCTGAGGTGCGTTTGTTCATCAACCTCATCATCCTTTGAAAAATCCCAACAAAGGATGATGTATAAATAATATCCTCAGAAGCAACTACCAAATAATAAAGTTCCTCCGGAGTGAGTCCCTCGATGATGTTGAACCGCACCGCATCTGCTTCATCATGCAGCGCATTGACTTCATTGATAAAAATTTCAACAGCTTTCCTTTTCAGCAGCTTGAATACCTCACCATGTTCTATGGGAGCATTGCCTGATGCTATTTCTGATTGATAATGAATTTGGGTTTTAACAAGCAGTTTAAAAAAACGTTTTTCGTTTTGCGATGTGTATTTTAGACTATCATAGTTGATTTCTTTCGAGAGAATGGAATGAATAAATGGATAGAGCAAACGACCTGAACTATCAGCCGATAATCTGCAGAGCAGTTGAACCATGCTGTCGTTTACAAGAAGCATTCTTCTTCTCAATGGAGATTCTTTTGCTGAAGCATAATTGTAAAAATCACTTGGAAATTTATTGGCGGCAGTGATAAGGGCTTCACTTACAAAAGATTCATTCAAATAATTTGAAATGGTTGGAAGAATCTGATCAGGTCGTTCACTGATGAACTGATAGTACATAAATACTTTAGCCTGCACCAACCCGCCATTCTCGTAAAAAACTGTTCGTTCACCCAGCAACGAACGGTTGATATCCAAAGAAAAGCTTTCGATTGACTTTGCGATAGACTGGCCCCCTATATCGAGATCCAGCAATTTCTTGTATGCTTCTAGCAATTGGTCAGACTTTTGCTTGGACACTCTGCCAGACTGTAAATCATCCAGCAAAGATTTAATACCTGACAGGTACTTAATTTTTAGTCGGTGGTCGAACTGATCCTCCAACTCCAGCCATTGTTGCAATGCATCGACGGCGGTATTGAAGTTTTTTTGAA
>JBEAYH010000061.1:0-4481 GCA_041159435.1 Bacteroidota bacterium
AAACAAGCAATTATGTCAGCTCTAGCAAAACATAAAATCCTTCTCTGCGAAGATGATGCCAATTTGGGACTCGTACTGAAAAACTTTTTGGAACTAAATGAATTTGAAGTTGTACTAGAAAGGGATGGGAGATTGGGACTGGCTGCATTCCAAAGAGAAAAATTTGATATCTGTCTGCTGGATGTGATGATGCCCAAAATGGACGGATTTGCGTTGGCAGAAGAAATCAGAGACATCAATCCAGATATCCCCCTCTTCTTTCTCTCAGCCAAATCGATGAAAGAGGATCAAATCAAAGGATATAAACTCGGAGCCGATGATTATATCACCAAGCCATTTGATTCTGAACTCTTGCTGTTTAAGATAAAAGCGATTTTAAAAAGAAACGAAGAACAGCATAAAGAACAAGAGAATGTTGAGTACGATCTGGGTAAATACCATTTTATTCCCAAACTCAGGGAACTTTCGATTGATGGAAACAAAGTAACACTCTCACCCAAAGAGAATGAGTTGTTGAAAATGTTGAGTGAATACAAAAATGATTTGCTGCAAAGAGAATTGGCCTTGAAAAAGATTTGGGGCAACGACAATTATTTCAATGGCAGAAGCATGGATGTATACATTGCAAAGCTCCGCAAATACCTGAAGGAAGATCCCAATGTTGAGATTGTCAACATTCATGGTAACGGCTTCAGGTTGCTTGTAAAATAATTTCTCAGAAAATTTTAGAAAAGTAGATTTTCATTGCCAGTCTTGGGTGTACGACCCAAGTGCTCGTATGCTCTTGCAGTAACTTCTCTTCCACGCATGGTTCTCTGAAGAAATCCCTCTTGAATGAGGAAGGGTTCATATACATCTTCAATGGTTCCAGCCTCTTCACCAACAGCTGTGGCTATGGTGCCCAATCCTACGGGTCCACCTTTGAACTTATCTATGATAGTAGCCAAAATTCTGTTGTCCATTTCATCCAATCCATGCTCATCCACCTGAAGGGCTTTCAAGGCATGTTTGGTGATGGCCAGATCCACAACCCCATTTCCCAACACCTGAGCGAAGTCCCTTACTCTTTTCAAAATTCCATTCGCTATTCTGGGAGTTGCACGGCTTCTTCTTGCAACTTCTTTAGCTGCATCAGAAGTAATCTTGGTCTGTAATATACCGGCAGAACGCACAATGATGGTTTCTAGCACCTCACTGTTGTAATATTCTAATCTTGATTTGATGGCAAACCGTGACAAAAGCGGAGCAGTTAGGAGTCCACTTCTGGTTGTAGCTCCAATCAAAGTAAATGGATTCAAATTGATCTGAATTGTTTTGGCACTTGGACCTCCATCGATCATGATATCAATTTTAAAATCTTCCATGGCAGCGTAGAGGTACTCTTCCACCACATTGCTGAGTCGGTGGATTTCATCAATAAACAATACATCATTGGGTTCGAGGCTGGTCAACAATCCCGCCAAATCCGCAGGCTTTTCAATGACGGGGCCAGATGTTTCCTTGATATTGGCTCCCATTTCCCTTGCTACAATTCTTGATAAAGTAGTTTTTCCCAATCCCGGTGGACCATGGAACAACACATGATCAAGAGATTCACCCCTGAGTTGGGCAGCTTTGATGAAAATTTTTAAGTTTTCAATGATGCCTGGTTGTCCGGAAAATTCTTCCAGACTACCCGGACGTATGCTGTTTTCAAATTCCTTGTCTCCCGCTATGCCTGATGAGGCTTGGGGATCCAGATTGGGATTCATCATACATTGAAATTACATCTTTCCCCTGTAAACCATGGAGGCATGTTTGCATGTTAAATGACCACGTTGATCATTTTGTTTTTAACATAAATGATTTTTTTAGGCTGCTTGCCCTCCAACCATTTTTGTACAACAGGCTCTTGCAAGACCATCTGCTCTATTTGATCCAGTGTAATATCCAAAGCAAGCATCATGGTTGTTCTAGTTTTTCCGTTGATGGCAATGGGATATTCTTTGGAGGTTTCAACCAAATACTGTTCTACGATTTCGGGATAAGCAGCATCCAATACGGAGCCACTGCAACCAATTGCATGCCACAACTCTTCACAAATATGGGGCGCATAAGGCGAGAGCACAACAAGAAATTTTTCCAAGACCTTTTTTGAGTGACATTTCAAATCTGTAAGTTCATTTACGCCAATCATAAATGCACTTACAGCCGTATTGAAAGAAAATTTCTCAGTATCCTCTTCTACTTTTTTCAACATCTTGTAAAATGCTTTCCATGCTTCGTTGCTGGGAACATCATCTGTTACCAATATTCCTTTTTCTGCATCAAAAAACAATCTCCAGCATTTTTTGATAAAGCGATGGACTCCTTCGATACCTTTGGTATCCCATGGCTTGTCCTGTTCAACCGGGCCCAGGAACATTTCGTACATGCGAAAAGTGTCCGCTCCATATTTTTGAACGATGTCATCCGGGTTCACCACATTGAAGTAGCGTTTGCTCATTTTCTCCTGTCTGCTTCCGCAAATATATTTGTCGTCTTCGGTGATGAATGTTGCATCGGAGAAATCAGGCTTCCACTTTTTGAATGCATTCATATTCAATTCGAGTCCATCAACCATGGATACATCCACATGCAATTCATCTGTTTCGTATTGATGTTTGAGCCCTGCTGAAACAAATTGTTTTGTGCCCCTGATGCGGTATACAATTCTGGAATCACCTCCGATTTTTCCCTGGTTGAGCAATTGTTTGAAAGGCTCATCAAAATGAATATAACCTAAATCATACAGCGCTTTGGTCCACATACGCGAGTACAACAAATGACCAACAGCATGCTCTGTTCCACCTATGTACAAATCAACTTGTCCCCAATATTTGCTCGCCTCTGTTGCACAGAACTCCTGATCGTTGTCTGGATCCATGTATCGTAAAAAATACCAGCTGCTGCCTGCATACCCCGGCATGGTATTGATCTCTCGTATTCCTCCGTCAACATTCACCCATTCTCTCAGATTGGCCAGTGGCCCCTGCGCATCTGGTCCGGGTTTAAGATCAGTCAATGCAGGAAGTTCCAGCGGCAGCTCTGCCTCTGAAAGGGGGACAGCCACATCATCTTTCCAAACAATTGGAAAAGGTTCTCCCCAATAGCGCTGACGGCTAAATGCTGCATCGCGCATTTTGTAATTGGTTTGTCGTTTTCCGATACCCAATGATTCCAATTTATCAATTGCCACATGTATGGCATCTGCCATTTTCAATCCATTCATGAATCCACTGTTCTGAAGAATCGCTTCTTTGGTTGAATTGGCTTCATCACCTGTATAAAAATCTCCGATGATATTGGTGATAGGAATCTTGAAGTGTTGAGCAAATTTAAAATCTCGTTCATCTCCACATGGCACAGCCATGATGGCACCTGTACCATAACCAGCCAATACATATTCACTTATCCACACTGGAATTTTACGATCTTCAAAAGGATGTTGGCAGTAAGCACCTGTAAAAACGCCAGATATTTTTTTCTCTGCCATTCGTTCGCGCTCACTTCTGCTGTTTACATATTCAATATATGCAGCAACATCTTTCGACTGTCCAGCACTGGTTATTTGGCTGATCAGTTCGTGTTCTGGTGCAACGACCATGAAATCAATTCCAAAAATCGTATCAGGTCTTGTTGTATAGACCTTCAAAGGTTGATTTGAAAAAAGAGTATTGTCTGTAAGAATATTAAAATCTATCTCTGCTCCAAAACTTTTTCCAATCCAGTTGGATTGCATTTCCTTCATGCTATCGCTGAATGCAACAGCGTCTAAGCCAATGAGCAATCTTTCAGCATATTCAGTGATGCGCAAATACCATTGGCGTAATTTTTTCTTTACCACTGGATGTCCGCCTCGCTCACTTACACCATTGATCACTTCATCATTTGCGAGCACTGTTCCGAGGGCTTCACACCAATTCACTTCTCCAATTCCACAATAAGCCAATCGGTAATGCATCAGTATTTCTGATTGCTTTGTGGACTGCATGTCTTTCCATTCAGCAGCAGTGAACTGGACAGAGCGGTCACCCGGACAAGCATGCTGCACATTGCCATCCTTTCCAAAGATTTCTTTCAACTCCTCTATCCTTCTGGCTTTTTGCAATTTCCTGTCAAACCAACTGTCAAACAGCTGAAGAAAAATCCACTGTGTCCATTTATAATATTGTTTATCAGACGTTCTCACTTCTCTGCTCCAATCGTAGCAAAAACCAATTTTGTCTAATTGTGATCGGAAGGTTCGGATATTTTGTTCAGTCGAAACAGCAGGTGGTATGCCATGATCGATGGCATACTGTTCTGCGGGGAGTCCAAATGAATCATATCCCATGGGATGCAAAACATTGAATCCCTTGAGTCGTTTGTACCTGCTATAAATATCACTTGCTATATATCCCAAAGGATGCCCTACGTGAAGTCCTGCTCCACTTGGATATGGGAACATATCAAGCACATAG
>JBEAYH010000088.1:0-4863 GCA_041159435.1 Bacteroidota bacterium
GTTTTTTACCGGTGATCATTTCATACAGCGTAAACATAACATGGCCGCCATCAAGCGCAGGAATAGGCAACAAGTTCATGAATGCAAGTGCGATGGAAAGGAATGCAGTGATGTTCCAGAAGGCTTCCCAATCCCATCCGTATTTAGGAAAAATCGATCCCATTGATTTGAATCCACCTACACCTTTGTAGGCACCAGTGGAGGGATTGACAATTTTTTTAAACTGAGAAACATAAAAACCCAGTTTATCAATGGCTTTGATTACACCAGCCGGCAACGCCGCAAAGAAACTATACTCCTTGGTTTCGAATGTGTAGAGTCCCTGTTTGCCCATCTCATCCATGCTTGGAACAGCGGGATAAAATCCAATGGATGTGTCTTTGCTGATTACGGTATGTAAAGCAACTGCTTTGCCATCCCTGAGCACATGCAGTTGTATTGAATCACCTGCTCGGTTTAGAATGGCAGGCTTGATCTGATCATAGAAATCTATTCTCAAGGAATCGATGCCGATTATTTGATCTTTTGCAAGAAGTCCGTTGGCCTCCGCAGGTGTGCCTTTTCCAACCTCTGCAACCACACATGGAATCCTTGGGAGCAGAAGGATAGATCTTTTTCCTTTCTCAACTACTTTCTCAATAAAATTAACAGGAATGGTTAAGTCTTTTTGTTGTCCATCGCGCTCTATTGTCATGTGATCTCCCAAGAGCATGGCAGCATTCAGGTCATCAAAATAATTTACAGGCTTGTTATTTACTGCCAATATTTTATCCCCGTTTTTCAGTCCAACCTGATTTACAACTGAGTCAACCACCCATACACCATGCGTTAAATTCTTATTCGGCAGTTTGGTTTCACCCCAAACAAAAAGCGTCATGGCATAAATCAAAAATGCAAGCAGTACATTCACAGTGACACCCCCAATCATGATGATCAGCCTTTGCCATGCAGGTTTGCTTCTGAATTCCCATGGCTGTGCAGGCTGTTGCATCTGCTCCTTGTCCATGCTCTCATCAATCATTCCTGATATTTTCACATACCCTCCGAGTGGAAGCCATCCAATACCGTAAACAGTATCACCTATTTTCTTTTTGATCAATGAAAACCAGGGATCAAAGAAGAGGAAAAATTTCTCCACCCTGCATCCGAAAATTTTGGCAGGAAGAAAATGTCCGAATTCATGAAGTATAACGAGAATGGAAAGTGCAAGTATAAGCTGACCCGCTTGAAGTCCAACAGCTCCCCAGTTGATGTCCAATAAAACGAATGGCAACATTTTCAAGATTTAGGAGACAAAAATAGCCAATTAACTGCTAGAGATTTATTAAAGATGCAGCAAAGTTTCTTGCTTCGCCATCACTGTTGAAATAATCTTCCAGTGTAGGATGTTCAATGAAAGGAATTTCTGCCATTGTTCTTTCAATTACTTCAGTCATATCCAAAAATCCAACCCTGTTTTTCAGAAAACCATAAACAGCAAGTTCATTGGCAGCATTCATGATACAAGGCAAATTACCTCCTTTGTGCAATGCAGTGATGGCGAGCCCAAGATTTCGAAAGGTCTTTATATCTGGTGGATCGAAATTCAATACAGCTGATTTTGCAAAGTTGAATCTGGGGTATTCATTTTGCAATCTTCTTGGAAATGTCATTGCATACTGTATAGGCAGCTTCATATCCGGCAATCCCATTTGCGCTTTGATGCTGTTGTCTTTGAACTGCACCATACTGTGGATGATGCTCTGTGGATGGATGACAACTTCAATTTGTGAAGGTTCCAGATTGAACAACCATTTGGCTTCAATCATTTCAAGACCCTTGTTCATCAACGTAGAAGAATCAATCGAAATCTTAGCACCCATGCTCCAATTTGGATGCTGAATGGCATGTTCACGTTTAACGTTTACCAGGTAATTAGGCTTCTTTCCGACAAAAGGTCCACCTGATGCAGTTAGTATGATTTTTTCGATCGGATTGGATTGTTCCCCTACAAGACACTGAAAAATGGCAGAATGTTCTGAATCAACCGGTATAATGGACACTCCCTTCTCTGCAGCAAGCTTCATGACTACATCACCTGCAACTACGAGCGTCTCTTTGTTGGCAAGTGCAATGGTCTTTCCTTTTTCTACAGCTTTGATGGTGGGCTTCAATCCTGCAAATCCAACAATTGCTGCCATCATCAAATCATATGCATCTGATGCAGCTGCTTCCACCAATCCAGGATCGCCTGCCATTACTTTAATTCCCTTTCCAGCCAATGCATCTTTCACCTGATTGTATTTGGTGGTATCTGAAATGACAACAATTTCTGGCTTGAACTCCATCGCCTGACTGATCAACAATTCATGATTGGAATGAGCAGTGAGCACAGTCGCCCTGAAAAGCTCAGGATACAGGCGGATTACTTCCAGTGTTTGCTTTCCGATGGACCCTGAACATCCAAAAATACCAATCCTCTTAAGGGATGCTGGCGGCAATTCTTCTTCAGAAAATTGGTGAGAGAAATCAAATTGCATGGAATGAATTTAAAGGATTTGGATCAGTTTTTCAAGTTCAGCAGCCAATTTGCGGTCGTTGCTCAGACGCGGGACTTTATTCTGTCCACCTAGTTTGCCCTGTGACCTCATGTAATCGATGAATGCATTCTTTTTCAGCGGACGAATGACAAGCTTTTGTAAAATATTGCCACGGATCAAATCATCGTAGTAAATGTTTTTGTTTCGCATGTTTTGATCCACTGCCTCTGAAAAAGCTGATAGATCTGAAGGCAACTCCTCAAATTCAATAAACCACTCATGATAGGATCTCCCTTCATCCTGACGTACCATCGGAGCAACAGTGAACTCAACAATTTTTGTATTGAAAGCAGCAGCAGCCTTCATGAGACTGTATTCCACTTCCTCGCCAATTACATGTTCGCCAAATGCAGAAATATAATGTTTGATGCGTCCGCTTACAATGATCCGGTAAGGATCCAACGATACAAACTTAACCGTATCTCCAATGTTATAACCCCAGAGTCCAGCGTTATTGTTGATAATCAATGCATAGTTCTCACCTATTTTCACATCCCTCAAACTCAAACGTGTTGGATGCTCGTTGAAAATTTCTCCAGCGGGTACAAATTCAAAAAAGATGCCTGAGTT
Organism: Bacteroidota bacterium; assembly: GCA_041159435.1. GTDB lineage: Bacteria > Bacteroidota > Bacteroidia > Chitinophagales > Chitinophagaceae > Pollutibacter. Next base: position 3,150 of record JBEAYH010000088.1, read on the forward strand.
GGTATTCAACAACAAGCCTTCCTCTTCCCTTGTATCCTGAAAAGCGAAGAATCCTTCGGATGCCGGAAAAGTTTCAATTGTATCTGCTTTTCGACCGATGCTGTCCATTAGTTTAGATCTATAAGGAGAAAAGTTTACACCTCCATGCACCAATACACTCAACTCGGGAAAGATTTCACCCACTTTTTTTCCTTTTCTCTCCATCAGCCTGTCAAAATACATTTGCATCCAAGGTGGAATACCGCTTATAAGGGTCATGTTCCTGGAAATCGTTTCCTCCACAATTTTGTCCAACTTTGTTTCCCAATCCTCGATACAATTTGTTTCAAAACTTGGAAGCTGATTTTTTTTGAGATACCCCGGAATATGGTGATTTACAATCCCGCTTAATCTCCCTGTAGGAATTCCGCCAATCCTGTCGAGTGTAGGAGAACCAGACAAAAAAATCATATTACCTGAAACAAAATTTGCATTTCCAGTCGTTGCGATATAAGTCAGCAATGCATTTCTTGCGGTATTGATGTGATTGGGGATGGAATCTTTGCTGATAGGAATGTATTTCGCTCCCGAGGTTGTTCCCGAAGTTTTTGCGAGATAGATGGGCTTTCCGGGCCACAAGATGTTGGACTTGCCATCCTTGATGTCTTGAATGTATGCCTTGATTTGCTCATAATCCCTGACAGGGACAGCCTGACAGAAGGATGCATGATCTGAAACATCCCCCAGTTGATGGTCCTTGCCAAATTTGGTTGATTTCCCCTTGCTGATGAGCTGCTGGAGAATGGAATCCTGGTCTTCCAATGCTGATCGCATGGATCGCTGGATACCTTTATATATGTAGTCGGCAAAAGGTTTCGCCAACTGCGATTTTATACTCATTTTCAATGAAATAGGCCTCGGGCAAAGGTAGGTGGAGCCCGGCAATTCTACCATCTTTGTGGGGAAGAAATTTTGGCTCGGAACTTGCAAAAAACCCAAAATCTCCTTACCTTCGCACTCCTAAAAATTTGAATCATGTTCGCAATAGTAAAGATAGCGGGTCATCAGTACAAAGTGGAAGCTGGACAGGAATTGTATGTACCTCATATTGAAGGAAAGACAGGAGATAAGATTCAGCCTGAAGTTTTGCTGGTTGACAATGCCGGAAATCTTTCTGTTGGAAAAGATGTCAAACAAAAAGTAAATGCTGAAATTCTCAGCGAAAAACAGGGCGACAAGGTAATTGCATTCAAAATGAAAAGAAGAAAAGGTTTCCGCAAGAAAATCGGTCATCGCAAGTTGTATACCAAAATCAAAATTGAAAGCATCGCTTAATCATATTTATCAGTCGATTTAAACTCTAACGTCATGGCACATAAGAAAGGAGAAGGTAGTGTAAAGAACGGTCGCGACTCTCAAAGCAAAAGATTGGGAATTAAAATTTTTGGTGGACAACCTGCTATTTCAGGCAATATTATCTTGCGTCAACGTGGAACACAATACCATCCCGGTAAGAATGTTGGCGTTGGAAGAGACTTCACCATCTTCGCAACTTCTGATGGAGTTGTAGAATTCAGGAAGACAAAAGAGAACAAAACAATCGTTTCTGTTCAACCTGTTTCTGCTGCCAATTAATCAGCAAATTAATTTACTGTTAAAAAAAATTTTGCAGTTTCGGAAAAGTGTGTTTACTTTTACGTCGTAATCCATTTTTTCTAACCATTAAATTCTAAAC
>JBEAYH010000076.1:0-3295 GCA_041159435.1 Bacteroidota bacterium
AACTGTTAAATCAAACAAGTTCAATCAGGGTGATCTCCGGCAAAATGCCGACCCTGCCTGGATATCCGAGAAATCCAAATCCCCTGTTGACATACAAATGCTGCTCACCATTTTTATAAAATCCTCCCCACTGTTTGTAAACATATTGCACAGGACTCCACCTGAATCCAGGAATCTCAACCCCAAACTGCATCCCATGGGTGTGTCCAGATAGCATCAAATCAATATCACTGTAATGCTTGCACACTTCAGCATCCCAGTGACTGGGATCATGGCTCAATAATATTTTGAATGGATATTGATCGGCACCTTCATATGCCTTCCTGAGATCACCGTACTTGGCAAAGTTTGCACGTGCCCCCCAATTTTCGATTCCAATCAACCCAATGGATGCCCCATCTTTTTCGATTGCAACATGTTCATTCAAGAGCAGTCTCCAACCCATCTGGGCGTGGATATTTTTCAGCCTGTCCAGATTTCCTTTCTTTGCTTCAGCACTGGGCCATGCAACATAATCGCCATAATCATGATTGCCCAAGATGCTGTATACACCCAAAGGGGCTTTGATGGATGAAAAAAGCTCTATTTTATCCTCCATCTCTTTTGCCATGTTGTTTACCAGATCACCAGTAAAGAAAACAACATCAGGTTGAAGGTCATTTATTTTTTGAATCCCCTTTTGTACTGCTGATAAATCATCCAGGCTACCGCTATGGATATCTGAAATCTGTACAATTTTCAATCCCTTGAAAGGAGCGGGAATTTTATTGGATTGAAATTTTACTTTCTCAATCCTGTATCGGTATTTGTTCCCAAATCCATACAAAAGTGTACCAAACAATCCCCCGCCAACTCCAATTCCAAGCCACGACAGAAAAAGCGATCTGCTGATTGCATCGGTTGAAGTGGTTTCACCTTTGACCAATTGATAGGTTTTGATACCGCCCCATTGCAAGAGTCTTCTTGCATCATCCACCAGAAAGAAAATCATTGCAATAAATTTTGCAATAAAAAATCCAAATAAAATGGCAATCACATATACGCGTATGAATTTGGGCAGTGCCTCAAACTGTATATAAGGTATAATCAAAAATAGGATGATGGCCGCTGCAGTGAAGCTCCAATAGGCGATATGAATTCCCAAACGAAGTTTGGAAGAAAGGGAGGCCGTAACCAATTTGAGCGATTGAAACACATACAAATCGATCAAAACCATGGTGATGATGAAAATCCAGGAACCGAGGAGCCTTTTCATGTTGATAACTATAGTTTAATGCCTGCTACTCTAACATTATTTTAGCCATTATGTTCCCTAAAATGGTGCCGAAATAGTAAATTTGTCATCCTGTCATTTTAACAAAAAGCTGAATATCAATGGCCAGAATCATAGGCGTCGCGAATCAGAAAGGCGGAGTTGGAAAAACCACCACGGCCATCAATCTGGCTGCTAGTTTTGCAGTGCTTGAATACAAAACTTTGCTGGTAGATGCCGATCCTCAGGCAAACAGCACTTCAGGAGTTGGGTTTGACTTGCAGAATATTCAACAAAGCATATACGACTGCATGGTCGGAGATGCAAAAGCAAGAGACACCATCCTAAAAACTGAGATTCCCAATCTGGACCTCATCCCCTCGCACATTGACCTGGTTGGTGCAGAACTTGAGATGATCAATTACCCCAATCGTGAAAACGTCATCAAAAATATATTAGATGATTTGAGAAATGACTATGATTTTATTGTCATTGATTGTTCACCTTCACTCGGACTGATAACCGTCAACGCACTCGTGGCAGCCGATTCAGTCGTGATACCAGTTCAAGCTGAATTTTTTGCATTGGAAGGATTAGGCAAATTGCTCAATACCATCAAGATTGTTCAAAACAGGCTCAATACATCTTTATCGATCGAAGGAATTTTAATGACCATGTATGATGTAAGGCTGAGATTGTGCAACCAGATTGTAAGTGAAGTGAGAAAACATTTTGAAGAAATGGTTTTCGATACATTGATTCATAGAAATTCGAGATTGAGTGAAGCACCAAGTGTAGGTAAACCAGTGATTTTATATGATGCAGACAGCAAGGGAGCCATCAACTATCTCAATCTTGCAAAAGAAATCCTGCAAAAAAATAACCTGACCAAGATCAAAGAGGAAGAAAGAACCTTAAACCTAGAAGATGAGCAATAATCCATCCAATAAAAAAGATGCACTCAACAGAGGAATCAGATCTCTTTTGGGAAGTATTGATACTGAATTGAAAAATCCTATTACAGGATCTCTGAAGTCAGAAGTTGTTACAAAAAATACTTCCGTTAGCAGGATTCCGTTAACCGATATCGTCCCCAACCCAAGACAACCCCGACAGGATTTTGATCAAAAAGCTATCGAAGACCTTGCACAATCCATGCGCCAGCATGATATCATCCAACCCCTAACCGTAACCCCCCTCAGCAATGGTAAATACAAACTCATTGCAGGAGAAAGAAGATGGAGAGCTGCAAAGTTGGCTGGATTGAAAGATGTGCCAGCCTATGTGCGAGAGGCAGACGACAAACAAGTTCTTGAACTGGCACTTCTTGAAAATCTGCAAAGAGAAAATTTGAATGCCATTGAAATTGGACTGGGATACCAGCGCCTGATGGATGAATGCGCCATGACACAGGAGGAAGTTGCAACCAGAATGGGAATGGACAGAAGCACTGTATCCAATTATATCCGAATGCTGAAGTTACCGCCAGATATCATTGTGGCTGTAAGAAACGGCTCATTGAGCATGGGGCATGCACGTGCTTTGATCAATGCAGGAGAGGTAGACAAGCAGTTGTTTGTTTTCAATACCATCGTTTCAAAAAAATTATCTGTTAGACAAACAGAAGAACTTGTCAAGCAATTGTACAAGCCTTCAAAGAAAAAAGAACCATCTAACGCATCAGCCAAAAACAACCTCAATCATATCCAGCAACAAATCTCATCACAGCTTGGCACGAAGGTTAAATTAGATCACCAAGCATCTGGCAAAGGAAAAATCATTTTAGAATATTTTTCAATAGAAGAACTGAACAGCCTTTTGGATAAGATGAAAGTAACGATACACTAATGGTTGCATGCAAATACAACAAAATCATCCTTCTTTGTATCTCACTTGTCGTTTTCAACACGACGAACAGCTTCTCCCAAACCAAAACTGAAACAAAATCCGCTGCAGACACTGCAAAAAAAGTAAGATCCATCGCTGCAAAAGCAGCTATCAGGTCTGCAATCCTACCCGGACTCGGCCAGATCTACAACAAGA
>JBEAYH010000094.1:0-3889 GCA_041159435.1 Bacteroidota bacterium
TATCATTGCTTGCCAAACATGCGTATACATATGACTTGCTGATCTATCATCATCAATTACCTAGTCTCTTGAACTTCATTGAAAAACTGCCCGACAACAAACTGATACTCGATCACATTGGGAAACCTGACATCAAATCAAGAAATATAAAATCCTGGAAAGAAAACATACAGAAGATCGCATCACATCCACATATCTATTGTAAATTAAGTGGTATGATTACGGAGGCATCATTCACACAATGGACATACGATGACATTGCACCCTTTATGGATGCCGTTGGTGAAGCGTTTGGAACAGATCGAATCTGCTTTGGTTCTGACTGGCCAGTTTGTCTGGTTGCGGGGAGTTATGACAAGATGATTGAAGTAGTTCAAAAATGGGCCGATCAATTGACTTCAACAGAACAGGATAAGATCTTTGGTTTGAATACAATAAAATTTTACAATCTCTGATATGGACTTAGCAATAAAAGACAAAGTCATCCTTGTTACAGGAGGCGCCAAAGGAATTGGCGAAGGCATCACAAGACTACTGGCAAAAGAAGGAGCTTTCCCTGTTGTCATCGGAAGAAATGAAAAAGACAATCAATCATTGATCGATGAAATTGGCACTGGATATCAAATAACAGCAGAACTCAGCAAGCCTGAAGATTGCAAAAATGCCGTAGAGAAAATTATTCAGAAATTCAACCGCATCGATGGCGTCATCAACAATGCTGGCATCAACGACGGAGTATCACTTGAAAAAGGATCCTATGAAGGATTCATCCAATCCCTCCACAACAATGTTGTACATTATTATCTAATCGTTCAAGCTGCATTGCCTGCACTCATTCAATCAAAAGGGTCCATCGTAAATATCAGCTCCAAAGTGGCGGAAACAGGACAAGGAGGAACATCGGGTTATGCAGCAGCCAATGGTGCGAGAAATGCGCTTACAAGAGAATGGGCTGTTGAGCTCTTGAAATACGGTATTCGCGTAAATGCAGTCATCGTGGCAGAGTGCTACACTCCTCTGTATGACAAATGGATCAAAACACTTGAGCATCCTGAGGAAACACTCAAAAAAATTACTGCAAGAATTCCACTGGAAAAGAGAATGACTACAGCGGAAGAAATTGCAAATACGACAGTATTTCTATTGTCCGAAAAATCATCTCATACAACAGGTCAGCTCATCCACGTAGATGGAGGATATGTTCATCTCGACAGAGCAGCACTTGCATAAAACCACCGTATGAATAAAAACCAAACCCATTACCGACTCCCCTTTATACTTGTATCAAGTTTGTTTTTTCTCTGGGGCATTGCAAACAATTTGAATGGAATACTCATTCCACACCTGAGAAAAGCATTGCAACTGACCAACATGCAGTCCACCTTTGTGGATACCGCTGTATACCTTGCCTATTTTTCTGCAGCCATCCCTGCAGGAATGATTCTAAAAAAGTTCGGATATAAGAAAGGAATAATTACCGGACTGATTGTATTTAGCATTGGGGCGTTCATGTTTATTCCTGCTGCAAATATGAGGGCTTACAATATTTTTCTATTGGGACTCTTCATCATCGGCTGCGGATTGACAATACTGGAAACTGCAGCCAATCCATATGCCTCCAAGTTGGGCGACCCTGAAACTTCTACAGCCAGACTAACCCTTGCACAATCATTCAACGGATTAGCAGTATTCATTGCGCCGGTCATTGGCACCATGTTTATTCTCTCAGGCAAAGAATTCACAGCAGACGAATTTGCAGCAATGACTGAAATTGATCGGCTGGCATACCTCAGCAGTGAAGCTGCATCAGTTAAAATGCCTTATCTGTCGCTTGGAATTTTTCTTCTGGCCATTGCTGTACTTTTTTTGGTCAATAATTTCCCGGAGCTAAAAGAAGATGAAGGAACTGAGGAAGATGGAACGCTGGCAAACGCACTTAAACACAAACATCTCGTTTGGGCTGTCATTGCTCAATTCTTTTATGTTGGCGCACAGGTTTGTGTAACAAGTTTTTTTATTCGAGCTGCGATCGCTGGCGGAGGTGTTGATGAGAAAACGGCTGGTTATTATTTGAGTATGTACGGCATTTTATTCATGGCTGGAAGATTTGCAGGATCTGTTTTTATGCGATGGATATCACCCAATAAATTACTATCTCTGTATGCCGTGATGTGCATTCTATTGAGTATTGTAGCGATTAAGACAGATGGACAATATGTAGTCATTGCATTGGGAGGACTCGGATTTTTCATGTCGATCATGTTCCCCACTATTTTTTCTTTGGGCATCGCAGGACTCAAATCCAATACCAAACCTGCATCTTCATTACTAGTCATGTCCATCATTGGTGGTGCCATATTCCCTGTTATCATGGGCAATATCATTGACCGCTTTGGAGATGACATACAAATTGGATATGTTGTACCATTGATTTGCTATGCATTTGTACTTTATTTTGGCATCAGAGGATATAAACCTTCTACTTCCGTATGAAAACATTCTGCCTGGCACTCGATTTAAAAAATGACCCTGTACTGATCGACGCTTATGAAAAACATCATCAGCAGGTTTGGCCGGAAATTGAAACCTCTATCAAAGAAAGTGGTATACTGTCAATGAAAATTTACCGGACAGGCAATCGGCTTTTCATGATTATTCATGCAGATGATCATTTCAGCTTTGAAAAGAAAACTGAAATGGACAGGAACAATCCCATTGTTGAAAAATGGGAAACATTGATGGATCAGTATCAGCAAAGATTGCCCTGGGCAGCTCCGGGAGCAAAATGGGTTTTGATGGACGAAATTTTTTCGCTGGATTAATTAAATCCACCATGACCAGCATACAACTTCACAGGTCCTTCTAAGGTAAGCTCCAATACAGTCATATAAGTATCAAGCTCAGATCTAGGCACATCAATAAAAACCAATCCTGGAACAGGACTCCATGATATCTTACCCACTACCTTGTGCTGCAGGGATGTTTCTTTACCGACCACTTTGATCTCTTTTATTTTATTCACCAATCCTTTTATCATGATAGGTCCACTTGTTTGGGCTTGTAAAAACAAATAGAGTGTTGAAGAATCCTTTGATATGGTCGTGGGGCCATAGAAATGTCCTTTGGGAATGCCTGCCAAAGTTCCAAAGATGGCTCTTTCATGTTTCCTGTTCCATTTTCCCAACTCGGTAAGCACTTCTCGCTGTTCTTCGGGAATGGTACCATCTTCTTTGGGCCCGATATCCAGCAATAAATTTCCTCCGTTCCCAACAACATCAGCAAAAAGGGTAATGATTTCATTGGGTTTTTTCCAATTGGTATCTCGGAATTGGAATCCCCAGTTATTATTAATGGTCATGCACAATTCCCACCAATTGTAAGCAGGTTTTGTGACTGGTATATTTTGTTCGGGAGTTACATAGTCACCATACCCTGCCAGTCGCCCGTTAATAATGGCATTGGGATTTTTTGCAAGAATAGCATTTCGCACTTTGACACTCCCCCACTCTTCTGCATTGTGTTCCCAATCGCCATCAAACCAGAAGAGATCAGGATTATAAAGCATTGAAATTTCCTGTATTTGTGATTGAAAGAATAATTGAAACTGCTTCCATTTGGCTGGTTGATCCTTCAGCTTGTATCTAATGGAGTCTTTTTTGAACTGATCATAATCATTTCTGCTCCAGTCGATCAGTGAAAAATAGGTACCGACCTTCAATTGACGCTTGCGCAATTCAGAGAACAGCGGAGCAAGCAAATCTCTTTTAGCAGGTGTATTTCGAACAACGTTGTAATGGTCTTGCTTTGTATTCCACAGTGCCACACCATCATGGTGTTTGGTGGTCATGACTGCATATCTCGCACCAGCTAGTTGAATCAAATCAGCCCA
>JBEAYH010000134.1:0-9934 GCA_041159435.1 Bacteroidota bacterium
TTGAAAAGGTCGGATGCAAACATGAATGATCCATTCAAAATCGCAATACAGAGTGGGGATTTGTTTTGATAGTCGGCATTGATTTTTGATGCAATTTCTGATACTGCCTGTTGGATATCGGCAGCAGATAAATAGGGGACAAAAGTTTTATCGTGGATTTTCTTTTTCATTTTTTGCGTGTCTTCTTTTTTGAAGTTGATTTCTTTTTCTTGGAGGAATTGACAGATTGCTTTGAGCTTGACCCTTTCTTGGGTTTTAAATTCAGTTTTTGTCCAACTTTTAATTTGCTATTCGCTTTAAGTTGATTGTATTGCAGAAGGCTGGATAGTTTGATGCCTTCGTGTTGGCTGATATCTCTGAGTGATTCGTTTCTTTTTACACGGTGGATTGATTTATTTCCGACTGACTTTTTAGGCTGTAGAAAAACCAATTCGCTTTTTTTCAATATGGAAGAAGTCTTTGGAAGCTCATTGTACATCAAAAGTTTTGGGAGTGCTATTTTATATTTTTTCGCAATGGCAAGCAACGATGTTCCGGCAGGTGCATACATCACTTTGATGCTGTTGATTTTGAATACATCCTCCGGGTAAGAAATATTTTTATTTACGGAAGATGAAGAGGTGTTGGTATTGCCAGTGGATGGTGTCAAGCCATTTTTAGTAATCTCCTCAATGTATTCGGATATATCATATTTCTCCTGCTCTTCATCTTCAGCATAGTCATTTAAATTATTCAGCTGGTATTCTTCAATGAATTTAATCAGCGTCTCTGCATAAATGGGATTGGTTGCATAGCCTGCTTTTTTAAGTCCCCATGCCCAACCTTTGTAATCGTCTGCATCCAATTCAAACAGGGAAGCATAGCGGGGCTGAAGTTTTAAAAAATCCGAATGGTCTTTGTAGGAGCTGTTTGCATCCTTGTATTTTCTAAAGCACTCACCCTGGGCGTCATCATCATGGTATACTTTTGGACCATCCCAGTTGGATTTGCATTTGATGCCAAAATGATTGTTGGATTCAAGCACCAGTTTGCTTTTTCCAGCCTGTGTTTCCAAAATACCTTGTGCAATTTTGATGGATGCCGGTACGCCAGTTCTGACCATTTCGTTGATGGCAATGTCTGCATACTGGTTTATATAGTTTACAATGTCCTCATTGGGCAGGCTTTGAGACTTACCCAGTATCGGAGCAATTAGATATAAACCCAAATAAAAAATATATTTCATTGCTGATTTTGTCATCATCTATTAATACAATTTTTGAATAATGGTAATACCGTCTCTGATAGATAGCATTACTTTGTCAACCCTTTCCTCTTTCATGATATAATCATTGAAGTTGTTGATGGCTATAGCACTTTTCCCTTTGACTTCGGTTTTCAGTACCTCACCGTGAAACAATACATTGTCAAATAACATAAATGCTCCTGGTGCGACCATCTCTATCAGCATTTGGTAATAATCTATGTATCCTGTTTTTTCGGCATCTACAAAAATCAGGTCCCAGTTTTCTTTTAGATGGGGTATGATTTCATGTGCATTTCCAATGTGCAACTTGATTTGTTTCTGGTTTGAACTTCTGTCAAAAAAATCCTGTGCAATCGATGCGTCTTCTGGTCTCAATTCAATGGTATGAATTTCTCCCTCTGGACTTAATCCTTCAGCAAGACAGAGTGTGCTGTATCCTGTGAGTGTTCCTATTTCAAGAATTCTCTTGGGCTTAATCATTCGGCTGACCATGGAAAGAAATTTGCCTTGAATGGGTCCGCTCAACATATGGGGCTCAGCATGATGCAGATGGGTATGGTCATGGATTTCCTGCAGCAAGACATTGGTCGCTGAACTGTGAATACACGCGTATTTCTCTGCAGCCGGATTGATCAGTTCCATTCATGGCAAATTTACATGCTTTGCCGCTTTGGTTGAGGAGGCTTTTGTTAAAAAACGAGACTTAAGATGCTTTCTTTGAGTAGAGCCAGAGACCAATAAAAGTCATGATGCCATTGATCAGCAACATTTCAAATCCAATCTGATAGCCATTGAAAATGCCAGCAGCATTTTTCCCCAGGAAATAAGAACATGCAGGAGCAGCGAGACAAATGATGGTTACACCATATCCTTTGTTGATGACTCTTTTTGTTAGAATTCCAAACGCAAAGAGTCCGAGCAAAGGACCGTATGTATATCCGGCCAGATCTAGTATTACGCCAATGATTGATTTGTTATTGATCCATTTGAAGAGCAGAATGCACAAAAGAAACACGACTGCAAAACTGAGGTGCACAGACATTCTTGTCTTTTTTTGCTGTTGTTCTGTCAAATCACTTCTTCTGTGGATGCCCAATATGTCAATGCAAAAAGAGGATGTCAAAGCAGTGAGTGCACCATCTGCACTTGGAAAGAGTGCAGAAATCAACGCAATGATAAAGATTATGCCCAAGGCTGGGGGCAAATGATACAGTGCTACGGTTGGAAACAAATCATCTCCAATGATATTTTTATTTTCAAATAAAAAACTTTTGTTTTCATAAATGGCTCCTTTGTCAATCATGTATAAATAGAGGAGTCCCCCGAGCACTAAAAAAAGCAGGTTTACAATCACCAGTGTGCCGGTGAATGTGAGGATATTTTTTTGTGAATCCTGCATTCTTTTAACACTGATATTCTTTTGCATCATCTCCTGATCCATGCCTGTCATGGTGATGGCAATAACGGCACCGCCAATGATATTTTTTAAGAAATAGGATTTGTTTAAAATATTGGTATCAAAAATATTCAGGTACTGATGATCGCTCATTCTCTGGAACGCATCTGCCATTCCAATATTCATTTCAGACAGGATATAAACAAGGCAAATGACCAGTCCCAGGAGCATACAGCTTGTTTGCAGTGTATCAGTATATACGATGGTCTTGACACCTCCTTTCCATGTGTACAACAGAATCATCATCAATATGATGGCAGTGGTCAGAACAAACGGAACGCCCATTTGATCCAATATAAAAATTTGCAGCACATTGATGACCAGGAAAAGTCGCGCTGTTGCTCCAAAAAGTCTTGAAACAATAAAAAACAATGCACCTGTTTTGTAACTCTCTTTGCTCAACCTGATTTCAAGGTAGTGGTAGATGGAAGTAAGATTGAGTTTGTAATACAACGGAACCAATACAAACGCAATTACCAGGTATCCGATGATGTAACCTAAAATGACCTGAAAATATCCAAACGCACCATATCCGCCATTGACAATATTGCCCACTGTGCCCGGGACAGAAACAAATGTTACTCCCGAAAGAGATGTGCCAATCATTCCAAATGCCACCAGCATCCAGTTTGAATTGCGGTTCCCAATAAAAAAAGTCTCATTGGTCGCATTTCTGGATGTATATGCAGCAACACCAAGCAGTATCAAAAAATATCCGATGACAAATGAAAAAAGAAGGATGGGTGACATTTTACAATAATCAGCCGGCAAGATAACATAAAACTAAAATGCTTTCACCTGAACTGTGCTGTCAAACACATTTTTTACCTGTTTTTTTCTTTCAATTTCTTTTCTGGCACTTCATTGAATACACTTATTTTTGAGGTCTGTGTTAACCAGACTCTACATAAAAAATTTTGCCATCATCCAGGAACTTGAAGTTCAATTTCAAGGTGGATTGGTAATCATAACAGGAGAAACAGGTGCAGGTAAAAGTATCCTTATGGGTGCATTGGGACTGGCACTGGGAGAAAGAGCTGATGCATCCATGATGAAGGATAAGCAATCCAAATCAATTGTAGAAGCTGAGTTCAAAGTAAAACCACAGAAGGAACTGCGTGATTTTTTTACAGCACATGAGATGGATTGGGATGAAACGATTGTTATTCGCAGGGAAATTCATCCAGCCGGAAAATCAAGGGCCTTCATCAATGATACACCCTCCGGACTCGCACAGATTCATCAGCTGACATCTCTTTTGGTCGATCTTCATCAGCAATTTGATACACTTGAACTGAGCAATAAACATTTTCAACGGTTGATCTTGGATGCCCGTGCTGGATGTCTGGATGAACTCTCTAGCTATCAGGAGAAATTTCAACAGCTCAAAAAGATCGAATCCACTATTTCCTCTATCCAAGAAAACATGCGAAAGGCTGAGCAGGAAAGAGCATTCAAAGAGTTTTTACTTCAAGAACTGGATGAGTTGAATTGGAAAGAAAACGAGGAAAAGACCATAGCCGAAGAGTTGAATTTACTGACCAATGCAGAGCAGATTAAACAGGCAGTTGGTGGAGCAAGTTATCTGCTTGATGAAGGTGAAAAACCATTGGTTTCAGAGATCAAATCACTGATATCCAAATTACAGCCGCTCACAAAGTACCATGCCTCATTGGAGGAAATTGTTGCAAGATTGTCTACCGCTCATGTAGAATTGAAAGATATTGCCAATGAGCTGTCCAGCTTGTCAGACAAGATTACAACAGATGATAAAAGACTGGAGGAGTTGAATCTTCGTATGTCGACTGCACAACGGTTGGTTAAAAAACATGGATTGATGTTAGCCGATGAATTGACAACTGTTCATCATGGATTGCAGGAATCACTTGCTGCTTTTCAGGAGAATCAATCCAATTTAGAGCAACTTCAACAAGAGCATGCTGTTTTAAAAGGGACAGCATTGGAAATAGCAAAGCTTTTGCAACAAAAAAGAGCAAAGCAAATTCCTCTTTTGGAGAAGGCAACCAAGGAACTGCTCTCCAGGGTTGGAATGCCCAATGCTTTATTGAAAGTGGATATCAGTGAGACGGATTTGTCACCTCAGGGAATTGATCAAATTGAATTTTTATTTGATGCCAATAAAAGTGGAAAGTATGAGGCGCTGCACAAGGTTGCCAGTGGGGGAGAATTGAGTCGTTTGATGCTTGTTTTAAAATCACTTGTTGCAAAATCACTTGACATGCCTACGCTGATTTTTGATGAAATTGACAGCGGCATCAGTGGAGAGGCGGCGAAGCAGGTGGGCATTTTATTGGATGAATTATCTGGGCAACACCAGTTGATCAGCATTACACATCAGCCACAGATTGCTGCAAAAGCTGATCAGCATCTTTTTGTATTTAAAACTGAGGCGAACAATGTAATCTCAACCGGCATCAAAGCGTTGAGTTTAGAAGAGCGTGTCCAAGCCATTGCTCAAATGTTATCGGGTGAAAATCCAAGTGAGCATGCAATTGCCAATGCAAAAGAGATGATCAAAAACTGATCATCCAAACTTCTTATCTTTGACTCAAATATCTTGTCATGTCCAACCAATTGTTGAAAGGTAAAAAAGGAATCATTTTTGGAGCGCTTGATGAAAAGTCAATTGCATGGAAGACTGCTTTGGCATGTCATGCACAAGGGGCAGAGCTGGTGCTTACCAATGCTCCTGTTGCTTTGAGAATGGGTGAAATCAATAAACTGGCAGAAGCTGTCAATGCTCCTGTGATCGGAGCCGACGTGGTGAACATGGATGATTTGAAAAATCTTTTCTCAGCGTCCATGAAGCATTTTGGAGGGGGTATTGATTTTGTGCTTCATTCTATTGGCATGAGCTTGAACGTCAGAAAGGGGAAACACTATACAGAAATTGATTATGGTTTCAACCAGAAAACCCTGGATATTTCCGCAATGTCTCTTCATCGCGTATTACGGACTGCATATGAAATGGATGCCTTGAATGAATGGGGAAGCGTAGTTGCATTGACATATATTGCTGCACAGCGTGTATTTCCAGATTACAATGAAATGGCTGATGCGAAGGCACTATTGGAGAGCATCACAAGAAGTTTTGGATATCATTATGGTGTCAAAAAGAAGGTGCGCATCAATACCATATCACAGTCACCTACCAGAACCACTGCAGGAAGTGGCGTAAAAGGATTCGACGGATTTATCTCCTATGCCGAAAAAATGAGTCCACTTGGAAATGCTTCTGCTGAGGACTGTGCCAATTATTGCGTAACCATGTTTTCGGATATGACAAGGATGGTGACCATGCAAAACCTGTTCCATGATGGAGGATTTTCATTTACAGGTGTTACCAATGCTGTTATTGAACAGATGGAAAAATAAGAATAGCAATGGAATGGATTGATTACCTAGGACTCGTTGGTGTTGTGTCTGGCTCATTGACTTTTGTGCCACAGGTATACAAAGCCTGGAAGTCAAAATCTGTAGGTGATCTATCCATCTGGATGGTTTTGATTCTTATTACCAACGTGACCATCTGGCTGGTCTATGGAATCGTGAAAAATGATTTTCCGATGATCCTTGCCAATGCAGTCATCATGTCTCTTTCTCTGCTGATGTTGTATTTTAAACTGACTTTCAAGAAATAAAAAAGACCACATGGTGGTCTTAAGTTTTAATATTCATCTTCGTTGAAGAAAAAGTCTTCCTGGCTTGGATAATCTGGCCAGATGTCATCGATTCCCTCATAAATATCTCCTTCGTCTTCAAGCTCTTGAAGATTTTCAATTACTTCGATCGGTGCGCCGCTGCGGATGGAATAGTCTATCAACTCATCCTTTGTTGCAGGCCAAGGGGCATCTTCCAAATAAGAGGCCAATTCTAATGTCCAGAACATAAGCGCTTCTTTAAATTTCGGCAAATGTAATGGTTAATTTGATATCTCCAAGTCTTAAAATTTCAACAGAAATCAGTCCAATGAACTTAACTTCATATTGTTTTACCATTTATGCTCAGCGCAAAAGATATTCAGAAGTCATTTGGATCCCTGCCGGTTTTGAGAGGAGTGGACATTGAGATTGCACGGGGGGAAATCGTCAGCATCGTAGGTTCATCCGGTGCCGGGAAAACTACCCTTTTGCATATTCTTGGAACTTTGGAAAGAGCAGACAGGGGTGAACTGTATTTTGAAGGGCAGGCATTGCATCAATTCAACAGCAAACAGCTTTCTCGTTTCAGGAACCAACAAATTGGATTTGTATTTCAATTCCATCATTTGCTTCCTGAGTTTACAGCGGTTGAAAATGTCTCCATACCAGGTTGGATAGCTGGAAGATCCAACAGCCAAGTTTTGAAGGATGCCACTGAATTGCTTGATCGGCTCGGATTATCGACCAAGCTGCAGTCTAAGCCTCATGAGCTTTCAGGTGGTGAGCAACAAAGGGTTGCTGTTGCAAGAGCATTGATCAACCAACCCGGAATAATATTCGCAGATGAACCAACTGGCAATCTAGATTCTGCCAATGCCAGGTCACTGCATCAGCTTTTTCAGCAATTGCGTGATGAATTGCAACAAACATTTGTAATCGTAACCCACAACGAGGAGCTCGCTTCACTCAGCAACAGAATACTTCATCTCAAAGATGGCAGGTGGAGTGGCTAATCAAATTCTTGGGTGCCACTGTTGTTCTTGAACGTTGAGCTTAATTGCAATGTATCTGCTCAGCACAAAAAGGTAATCGCTGAGTCGATTGATGTATTTGATGATAAGGTTATCATGTTCCTCGTCTGGCAGCAGTAATTTTACAATCAAACGCTCAGATCTTCTGCATACGCATCTTGCAACATGGATATTGGATACAGTGGGGTGTCCGCCAGGTAATATGAAATACTGCAATGGAGGAAGCTCTTCATCAAGTTTATCCATCTCATTTTCCAAAAAAAATACATCAGACTCCTTCAAGTCTGGAATCTTCATTTTTGATTCTTTTTGAGGATCGCATGCAAGAGATGATCCGATTGTGAAAAGCCTGTCCTGTACTTCTTTCAGTATTTGTTTGATATCATTGATTTCAATCAGGTCTCTGCAAAGTCCGATGTAAGCATTCAGTTCATCAATGGTTCCGTATGCTTCAATGCGTTCGTGTGATTTCAGCACTTTGGTGCCGCCTATCAATGATGTAGTTCCTTTGTCTCCTGTTTTTGTATATACTCTTGCTGCCATGATCACGTTTGCTTTCAAACATAATGTGATATGGGGTTATTTGTTCGGGTAGAACCCAACTTTTTTTACACAAGTTCTGCGGTTTGTTTTCTTTTATCGCTTTCGATCAGGCCATCTCTTAAACGAATGACTCTTTTTGCATAATTCGATATGTCTTCTTCATGTGTAACCAAGACAACCGTGTTTCCGTCATCGTGGATTTTAGAAAAAATACTCATGATCTCATAAGAAGTCTTGGTATCAAGATTTCCAGTTGGTTCATCTGCCAGAATAATAGAGGGGTTGTTGACAAGTGCACGGGCAATGGCGACACGTTGACACTGGCCGCCTGACAATTCATTTGGTTTGTGATGGCTTCTGTCTGAAAGATCTACTTTCCTCAATACCTCTTCAGCCATCTCTGTTCTGATTTTTTTGGGAATTCCGGCGTACACCAAAGGAAGGGCTACGTTTTCCAATGCACTCAATCGGGGCAAGAGGTTGAATTGCTGAAACACAAATCCAATCTCTTTGTTTCGAATTCCTGCAAGCTCATTGTCTAACATGGTACTAACGTCGTGACCATTCAAAATATATTTCCCATCACTGGGTGAATCAAGACAGCCCAGGATATTCATCAAGGTGCTTTTGCCCGAACCGGATGGTCCCATCAATGCCACATATTCATTTCTGAGGATGTCCAGTGTAATACCTTTCAATACCTGGAGCTCCTGTTTGCCCATGAAATAGCTTTTGCGGATATCTTCAAGTTTGATGACAGCGTTGTCCATGGTTATTTTTTTATCACTTTAGGAACTGTGAAAAATCGATCTATCGATGCTGGCGCATTCTTCAGGGCAGTTTCAATATCAATGGATCCCTTCACTTCATCTTCCCTCAATTGATTTTCTCCCTCCGAAACATGGGTGAGTGGCTCCACATGTGAAGTGTCAATTTCTTTGAGCTTTTCAACAAAACCAATCATTTGCTTCAAATCACGCTGGATCTCAATCAACTCTTCGTTGTTGAACTCCAGTTTGGCCAAGGCTGCAAGTTTTTTGGTTGTATTCAAATCAAGTTCCATGGAATCCTCTCAGAACACAAAATTAATCAATAAGTATACAATCCATTTCAATATTTGATGAGTGGTAATGGCTGCAGACAGGGCCAGGCGTTTTACCGTAAACCACAATTCATATATTTGCGGCATGAGCAAAGCGAATGCAATTGTAATGAGTGGAATAAGGCCTACCGGTTTTTTACATTTAGGCAATTATTTTGGAGCAATGCGCAACTATGTGAAGCTCCAGGAGCAGTATACCTGTTTTTTCATGGTGGCAGATTTGCACGCACTCACCACCCACCCGGATACCAAAGAACTAAAAAACAATGTTCACAGGGTGCTTGCAGAAAACATTGCCTGTGGAATTGACCCAGACAAGGCTGCTTTGTACTGCCAAAGTCATGTTAGAGAAACCTCTGAATTATACTTATACCTCAACATGCTAGCATACCTGGGGGAACTAGAAAAAACAACCACCTTCAAGGAAAAGGCAAGATTGCAGCCAGACAATATCAACGCCGGACTATTGACCTATCCGGTTTTACAGACTGCAGATATCATTTTGCATCGCGCCACATGGGTGCCTGTTGGCAAGGATCAGGAGCAGCACCTTGAAATGGCAAGGAATTTTGTGAATAGGTTCAACCACCGTTATGGCCAGGTTTTCCCTGAGCCCATGGCGTATAATTTTGGAGAGGATCTTGTAAAAGTCCCGAGTTTGGATGGAACAGGGAAAATGAGCAAAAGTGAAAATCAACTGGCTACCTTGTACCTGGCTGATAGTGATGAAATGATTCAAAAAAAGGTCATGAAAGCCAAGACGGATGGTGGACCAGCAGAACCGAACAGTACCAAGCCTGACTATATTGAAAACATTTTTCAATTGATGCGTTTGGTGAGTGCACCAGATGTGGTGGCACATTATGAAACAGCATACAATGATTGCAGTATCAG
>JBEAYH010000138.1:0-15438 GCA_041159435.1 Bacteroidota bacterium
GTCCACATGCAGTGGATCAATATCAGCATGAGAAATATGATCCTGGTTTTCAATGGCATTGATAAATAAAAGGACTACAAAACAATGAAAATCAAGTTAAGTCAAATTTTAATTGATTGATTTTCAGATCATCCCTTTTAAACCTTCCCTCCCAAATTTTGTTACTATTGAAATACATACTAATTTTGATGTTTAAACATTAATTATGAAAGAAACACAGTTTTTAGATGCCTTGAAATGGAGATATGCAGCCAAGAAAATGAGTGGCAAGGAAATTCCCGCTGAAAAACTCGATGCCATTTTGGAGGCCATCAGATTGACTCCTAGCTCTTTTGGCTTTACACCATACTCAGTAGTTGTTGTGCAGGATAAAGAAATCCAGGCTAAGCTGTTGCCGCATTGCTACAACCAATCACAAATCGTTGATGCCTCTGCCCTCTTGGTATTTGCGCCATGGAAAAATATCCATGCAGATCAGGTAGATGTATACATGAAGGAAATAGCTGAGGCACGCAATATCCCAGTTGAATCACTGAATGATTTTGCGAATGCCATCAAGGGTAAAATCAACCACAGTTCCAATGAGGACCTGCATACATGGGCCAGCAAACAGGCTTATATCGCATTGGGATTTGGACTGGCTGCAGCAGCAGTAGAGAAAATCGATTCTACCCCGATGGAAGGATTCAATCCTGATGCCGTTAACGAGGTGCTTGGGTTCAATGAAAAGGGATTGCATGCAGCATGCATCCTTGCCTTGGGCTACAGAGATGAAGAAAAAGACTTTCTTGCATCTGCTATCAAAGTGAGGAGGAAAAAAGAAGCACTTTTTATTGAAGCTTGATCTGCTCCATCCATCAAATAATTAAACAAATACTGAACCATCTTGCTTTGAGATGGTTTTGTATTTATATCAATACCGTATTATGAAAAAATCGCTTCTGCTGAGTTTCCTTTTGTTGATTTCCATATTTACCATTGCACAAGTTGGTCCTGTCGCCAAAATAAGTGGTTACGTAGTTGATAAAAACACCCAAAAGCCATTGGCAGGAGCAAGCGTTCAGATTCAAAATGGAAAAGGAACACTCACAGACAGCAGCGGATTTTTCAGAATCAGTGCGAATCCGGGTAGCTATAATCTCATCATATCTCTGCTGAATTATGCAGAAAAATCCATCTACAACATTGTACTGACTTCTGGCAACGAATCCACCATTAACATTGAAATGGAACCCAGTGCAAAAAAACTGGATGAAATCGTAATTGTCAACCGCAGAAGTTCAGCAAGAGCAGCTAGCTTGGAATCTCCCCTGAGCGTTCAAAGAATGACCACAGAAGAAATCAAAAGAAATCCGGGTGGAAACTTTGACATCAGCAAAGTGATTCAATCACTGCCCGGTGTTGGTGGAGGTGTTGGCGGAGGCGGATACAGAAATGACATCATCATCCGTGGCGGTGCACCAAGCGAAAACGTATATTACCTGGATGGAATAGAAATCCCCATCCTCAATCACTTTGGTACGCAAGGCAGCGGCGGCGGTCCACAGGGTATTCTCAACGCGAACTTTATTGAAGAAGTAAAAATCAGCACCAGTGCATTCGATGCCCGATACGACAATGCGCTGAGCAGCGTTTTGCAATTCAAACAAAAAAACGGAAACAACAACAGAACACAGGGCAATGCCATTTTAAGTGCAACTGACCTTGCGCTGACACTCGACGGTCCACTGAATTCAAAAACAACTTACCTCGCTTCTGTAAGAAGAAGCTATTTGCAGTTTTTATTTCAGGCACTTGATTTACCCATCAGACCGAATTACTGGGACTTTCAATTCAAGACTACCACTAAGATTGATGATAAAACAACATTGAATTTCATTGGACTCGGTGCGATTGATGAATTCAAATTCGCAGCTCCCAAAGAAGCAAGTCTGGAAAAATTATATGTCCTCAACTCCAATCCACTGATCAACCAATGGAATTATACATTCGGAAGCAGCTTGAAAAGACTTACCAAAAATGGTTATTGGAACCTTGCACTGAGCAGAAACATGTTGGATAACCAATTGGATAAATTTGAGGACAATGAAAATCCATCAGAAGATACCAGGACCTTGCTTACCAACAGCAGAGAAGCAGAAAACAAACTGAGATTTGATGCGAGTATTACAAAAAATGGATGGAAAATCAACTATGGTGCATCCACACAATATGTTGATTTCAACAATGAATTTTTTGCACTGATTCGAAAAGCCATCAAAGACGCCAGTGGAAATACCGTTCAAAATGGATTGAGCATCAACAGTGAAAACATGATTGACTTCTTCAAGTACGGCGCATTCATTCAAGTCAGCAAAAAAATCCTCAATGAAAGAATGTCATTGAGCTTTGGCACAAGGATTGATGGAAACTCTTTAGCGACCAGTGAAAGCAATCCACTTAAACAATTTTCACCAAGACTCTCCTTGAGTTATGCAGCATCAGATAAATTAAACCTGAATGCAAGCATTGGCAGGTATTACAAACTCCCCTCTTACACACAATTGGGCTATGGCAATATCAATTCTGCATCGATCCTTCCAAATCCAGGTGAATACATCTCAAGCAACCACTATGTGAGCGGAATTGAGTACATACCCAACAATTCTTTCCGCCTTACTGTAGAAGGTTTTTATAAATACTATGATAAATATCCCATCAGCATCATCGATGGTGTGAGTCTTGCCAACAAAGGAACTGAGATAGGCAGCATTGGCAACGAACCTATCATTCAGGTTGGAAACGGAAAAGCATATGGCATTGAATTGCTCGCTCAAAAAAAGCTGACAAAAAGATTCTTCGGAATTCTGAGTTACACTTACTACCATTCAACATTCACTGACAGAACCGGAGCATTTCTACCTGCAAGCTGGGACAATAGACACTTGCTAAGCATTACATGGGGCTATAAATTCAGAAAGAACTGGGAACTTGGATTGAAGTTCCGCTACCAGGGTGCCGCGCCTTATACACCTTTCGATTTACTTAATTCAAGAATCAACTACCTTACACAAGGAGTTGGTGTATTGGACAATGCACGATACAATACACTGAGGTTGGATCCATTCAATTCGAGCGATGTGAGAATTGACAAAAAATGGAACTTCAGTAGATTCACCTTGAACTTGTTCATGGATGTATCCAACTGGTATGCTTCTAAAATTGCTGGCAGACCTGAATATACATTCGAAAGAACTGCGGATGGAAGCAGTTTTACAACTACGGATAACAAACCCATCAGAGCTGATGGCTCCAATGCTATTCCGGTGATACTTCCAAATATTTCATCCATTACCACTCCCACAATTGGATTCATCATTGAATTCTAATTGGGAATCAAATTTATTGGCATGATGATCTCCCACCTGTTGGCATTGGGTGGATTGGTGAACTCTTTTGTATCCAGCAACCTGCTGTATCGTACGCCAAAAGAAACGGGATGTTGATTCCACCACTTGGTATCGAAGTGAATCTCCATACCAGTGCTGCGCAATTGAATCGTCCTTCCGGTTCGTAAACTTTTCAAATGCATATCATCAAAAAATAAATTAGATCTGATCCTTCTGAAATATACAACCTGCGCAATACCAAGATCTGGATAGAACACTGGGAAATGATAATTGAATGAAAAACGCCACATCCTTGGATAATTAAATGCCGCATATCCCCTCGCCATGGCAAAATTGTTGGTATATATGTATTGCCTCAGCGTATCTCGTTGCTGGTAAGCTGCACTGGCATAAAAAGAATGTGTGCGCATGAATCCAGGTAAATAAATTCTCATACCCGCATAGGACTGCTCTGCATTCGTTTTTCCAAATGATGCCCTGTGCTGAAGATTCAAGCTCCAACCAAGACGTGGATTCACCTGCTGAATCGCCTGTTGCGATAACATGGATGCAGAAAGCTGAAGATGTAAATAGGAAATAAATTTATCAGGTGCTTTGGGAGTTGAACGGAGATCATAATTATACAATACATTGTTCCATGTTGAAGAGAAATCAAAACTTCTGAAAACCCTTCCTCCATTGTTACTCAGTGGTATGCGCAATCCAATGTTCCCATTCCATTCATTCCACAACAAATTTTTGGTGCTGTCTTTGAAACTCCTGTTCAACGTATAATTTGTTCCCCCTACTACCCAAGGAAACAAGGCGCCATAGGTACCATAGGCTCCAAATTGATGAGAGCGTTCATTTTCATTGTAGATATATTGATAAGTTGACTGAAATGTATTCAACACATTTTGCCCGTACACAGAGAAACTCCAGTTAGGCATATCGTAATAAGGTCTCCAACTGTGCAGATTCACCAATTGTCCTGTACGCTTGTATTCACTGATTTGATAATTGCTGTCTGTTAAATTGTTGAGCGATCCTGCATTTGAAAATTTTACACCGCTCAATAGAGTTACTGCCTTGAAATCGATTGCTGCGTATGCTTTGTCATTCAACTTTGCAGAAAAAAGTTGATCACCCTCTGCTGTGGGTCTGCTGTATACAATTTTCTTTGAAGCAAGATCCAAATCTCCTCCATAGCTGCCGGTGTTTACGCTTGACTGTATTGCAACTTTTTTTCGTTGAACATCGTATGCCCACATTTCATTTCTTCCTGATTGTGTAATGGTGAAGATCAATTGCCCATTTCGGTATCTCAAATAAGCAATGGGTGCATGCACAAAAGGCATTAGCTCATTAAATTCATTCTTATTGCGATCATAAACAAGAATGGAAGATGCACCATCGGTTTTTTTTGCAATGAGGTAGATGATTTGATCGTGTTCCCCAAATGCCGGAAAACTCAGCATGTATCCATTGGGATGTGATATGGAAGAAACAATTGATTTATTGGATAGATCCCAGCATTGTAAAACTGATCCGCCAGCGCTGGGCATTTCAATGGCAACCATTGTTTGATGGTCGCTTGAAATATCAGGTGAAAACAACCGTTGATTTTTCGTGATACGGACAGTTGATCGATCATTCACATCAAAAACATATACATCATTGAATTCCCTCCAGTCCCAACGAGGATCGGTTGAATAACTTGAATAAATGACTTTGCCATTCTTATAATTGAAATAATCATCAATACCTATGTACTTCAAACCAATTCGTTTTGATTGCTGATTGGTCAATAAAACCCAATGTGGAAGCTGGTTATATGGTTTTCGCAGCGCAAGAACGGTGTCCTGATTTACCCAAACCGGGTGCAGGTAATCTACCACTCGTTTACTGGTTGATATGGATAATTCGGATTCTTTGTTGATATTTTGCGGGGATGGTAAATGAGTTCTGAAAGAACTCATGGCGTTGTTCACAAATTGCCGATAGGACAATCCTGTATGCCGCTTGATGGCTTTCTGAAATGGGTATATGAGTCCCTTGAATCTCACTGCATCGTTGGTCACTTTTTCCCAAAATCCATCTCCATATTTCTCGTACCCATGCGCAACGAGCATATAACCCAACTGATAGTGATTGGGAACAACATCTTTGAGTGATCCGCTTCTCAATTTTTGATAGCTGTATTTTTTATCAGCATTCCAAATCGCATGATAGCTGTCAAAAAAATAGGGCAACCTCCCTCTGCCTTGCCCAAGGTATTTTGTTTCAGTATAGACTGCGTCGCCTTCAAAGAACCAATCTGGGATGGACGCTGCATTTGCGAGTGACTGTCCCTCTTGCCCTGCTAAAAGATAAAGAAGTTTAGAGGCCCCTTTGCGGAAATTGCTGAACTGATGAACATGTCGGAATTCATGAACCGCAAGATTGTCTGTCCAATTGGTAGATCCCAATTCAAGTCCATTCTGAAGAGGATTCATGTAAAATTCACTCCTCCATGGTGCCAATCCAACATAACCGTTCGAAACCAGGGGAAGGGTTTGCAAAACAATCGGGACCTTGTACAACTGATTTCCGAGTCCCGCGATGCTATCATGACTCATTTTTGACACAATCTGAATGACCCGCTGGGCATCCGCTTCTCGGCTGGGAGGGAAAATTACCCTGGCTGCTGGTGAAGTCATTTGCCTCCATTTTATGGATGGTGGATTGCCGCCGAATCTCTGGCCGCTGGCAGCCAGGAAAAAAATGGTAAAAACAAACAAGCATATGGGAAACCGCATCCTCACTTCTGATTCTTTTTAAGACTGTAAGCGATGAAACCATCACCCTTCTTGGTACCGAGCTTGGTTCCACCAACGTTCAAAACAATGTATTGAATATCATTTACTTCATAAGTACTTGATGAAGCAAAACTTGATGTTGGCAAAGTAGTCTCCCACAATAATTTACCGCTCATTTTATCAAAGGCTCTGAACATATTGTCCTTGGTTGCGGCGATCAGGAACAAGCCGCCTTTGGTAACAATCCCTCCACCATAATTTTCCGTGCCTGTAATGGACACTCCCTTGTTTGTCAATTCTTTGAATTCCCCCAGTGGACGCCTCCATACATGTTCTCCAGTATTCAGGTCGATTGCCGTGAGGGTTCCCCAAGGAGGAGTGATGGCGGGATACCCGTTTTTGTCAAGAAATTTATTGTAACCGGCAAAGCTATAGGGAATGGGCTCTGCTTCTTTCGAATCAATTTCAACAGCTTCCTTTTTATCTACCCCCAATAAAAAATCAATCACGGCATTTTTTTGCCTTTTGCTGAGCTGTGGAAATCCAGGCATCATACCCTTGCCTCCGGAGATGATCTTTTCTAGATAACCACGATCCCGCCTTGCACCAATGTCCTTTAATGAAGGATATCCACTTTTAATATTTCCCGATAAATCGCTCTTGTGGCATGTTGAGCAATACTTTATGTATATTGTATTATCGCTTGATAATGATTTATTTACAATATTTTTATTTTTATTCAGTTGAAGAATCCAGGGCATTTCATTTGCGTTGACATATAGGTAACCGGTTTCTGGGTCAAACGACGCGCCGCCCCATTCTGCACCACCATCAAAACCTGGAAAAATGATGCTTCCCTGCAAAGAGGGAGGATCATATAAGTTCTTTCTATAAGATCTGAAACGCGCGAGCAACTCCGGATAATTTTCTGCAGCCGGATTGATATCTTTTTCAGTGATTTGATTCCGCGCAAACGGCTTGGGCAATCTGGGGATGGGTTGGGTTGCTGAAAGGACCTCCCCGGGTACACCATCGGTTACAAAAGGAACTTCATCGATTTCAAATACAGGCCTCCCTGTTTCCCTCTCAAATATATAAACATAACCCTGCTTTGTAACCTGGGCTACAGCATCAATTGACCTTCCTTTTTGCTTGATTGTGATTAAGTTAGGTGGAGCCGGCAAGTCCCGGTCCCATACATCGTGGTGGGTGAACTGAAAATGCCATATCCTTTTCCCAGTATTGGCATCCAGGGCCAAGAGACAGTTCGCAAATAAATTGTCGCCCTTCCTGTTGCCGCCATAAAAATCAAATGCTGCTGATCCCGTAGGGACAAATACCATACCCCTATTTCGGTCAACGCTCATGCCTGCCCATGCATTCGCACCTCCTACCTGTCCATCCCTGTAGTTATCTTTCTCCCATGTTTCATATCCAAATTCACCCGGACCCGGAATGGTTTTAAAAACCCATTCCAACTTACCGATTCGGATATTGAATGCTTGAATGAATCCAGGCGCTGCACCAGCTGACTCTGACAGATGAAGCGGCATGATGATAAAGTCCTTGTAAACTGATCCAGGTGTCGGTGCCGCAACAAATTTTTCTTCCACACCATCCCCCAGTCCGGCTTTCAAATCCACAAAACCACTGTCACCGAAAGAGTGGATCAGCGTTCCCTTGGTGGCATCTAGCGCATATAGAAAATGTCCGGCTGTAAACAGAATGCGCTTGTCGTTTCCATCCTCCCAATAAGCAACGCCCCTGCTTTTACTGAACCACTGGGTATCTCTTGCGTTTCTGTAACGCCATATTTCTTTGCCTGTAGCTGCATCCAGCGCAAAAACTTCTACAGATGCGGTTGTAGCATATAAAATCCCATCCACAATGATTGGATTGCATTGATTTTGCGCAGAACTGTCACCCGTATGGTATTCCCAGGCTATTTCAAGCTGATGCACATTGCCAGTGTTGATTTGATCAAGTGCTGAGTAGTGATTTCGCTCAGGACCTCCAAGATATTCTCTCCATTCTTGGTTGCGCTTGCAAGACAGGAGCATCATGCAGATTGCAATGATTGAAATGATCTTATTCATGTGAGGATTTATGGCATCTAAATGTAATCACTAAACTAGATTTGAAACATGTTTTGATGTAATTTGTTGACATGAGCGACTTGTTTGTAATCAGAAAAGCAGGCACAGATCAGATAGCAACCATCAAAAGTTTAAGCAGAGAAATTTGGATGAAGGTATACCCTGCCATTATTACCACTGAGCAGATAGCATACATGCTTGAGCTGATTTACAATGATGCCTCACTTGAGCATCAAATGAGGGACGAAGGACATACATTCATCATTTTAACTGCAAATGATACCCCCATTGGGTATGCTTCATACTCCGAAAAGCGTCCCTATCATACAGGAAGATTCAGGCTGCATAAATTTTACCTGCAGCCCGAATTTCATGGAAAGGGACTGGGCAAAATGATGTTGAATGAAATACTGAAGGAATTGATCGCTCTACAGGTATCATCATTGGAGTTGAATGTAAACAAATACAATCCAACCCTTGGCTTCTACAAAAAGATTGGATTCAGTATCATTAGCGAGGAAGTGATTGATATCGGGAATGGATATGTTATGGATGATTATATCATGGAGATGAGTCCCTTAAAATATCCAATATAATTGGGCATTTATTGCAATTAATGATAGCTTTGCCAAAAATTTTCAAACGCATATGTCAACTACCGCACAACACCACATTGACTTTAACTTGAAGTACAAAGTAAAAGATATAACCCTTGCTGAATGGGGAAGAAAAGAAATTCGTTTGGCTGAAGCTGAAATGCCTGGATTGATGGCGATCAGAAAAGAGTTCGGTCCCTCTCAACCCCTCAAAGGAGCAAGAATCGCAGGATGCTTGCACATGACCATTCAAACTGCAGTGCTCATTGAAACATTGATCGCATTGGGAGCAGAAGTAAAATGGAGCTCTTGCAATATTTTTTCTACACAAGATCAAGCTGCCGCAGCCATCGCTGCTGCCGGTATCGGTGTATTTGCATGGAAAGGACAAACCATTGAAGAAGCTGATTGGTGTATTGAACAAACACTTTTCTTTGGCGGTGCTGACAAGCCCCTCAACATGATCCTGGATGATGGAGGTGATTTGACAAACATTGTTTTGGATAAATATCCAGAGCTGGTTCAACATGTAAAAGGAATTTCAGAAGAAACAACTACTGGTGTTCACAGGCTGTATGAGCGTGTTGCAAAAGGAACATTGCCCATGCCTGCCATCAATGTGAACGATTCAGTTACCAAATCAAAATTCGATAACAAATACGGATGTAAAGAGTCACTTGTTGACGCGATCAGAAGAGCAACAGATGTGATGCTTGCCGGAAAGGTAGCTGTAGTCGGTGGTTATGGCGATGTGGGTAAAGGTTCTGCTGCTTCACTTGCTGGTGCAGGTTGCCGTGTAATTGTTACAGAGATTGATCCAATTTGTGCTTTGCAAGCTGCAATGGATGGATTTGAAGTCAAAAAAATGAAAGATGCAGTAAAAGAAGCTGACATTGTGGTTACTGCCTCTGGATGCCGTGATCTGATCACGGGCGAACACTTCAAATTGATGAAGGATAAAACAATTGTTTGTAACATCGGACACTTTGATATTGAAATCGATGTTGCATGGTTGAATACCAATTATGGTCATACTAAAGATACCATCAAGCCTCAGGTTGATATTTACAATATTGATGGCAATGACATCATCCTTCTTGCCGAAGGACGTTTGGTAAACCTGGGTTGTGCAACAGGACATCCAAGCTTTGTAATGAGTAATTCATTCACAAACCAGACATTGGCACAGATTGAACTTTGGACCAACCACAAGAATTACGACAACAAGGTATATGTGCTTCCAAAACACCTCGATGAGAAAGTGGCAACACTGCACCTTTCAAAAATCGGAGTTGAATTGGATGTGTTGAGCAAGGATCAAGCTGAATACCTCGGTATCCCACAAAAAGGACCATTCAAGTCTGAACACTACCGCTATTAAAAGAGCATGACGCGACTCTCAGTAAATATCAATAAGATTGCAACACTGAGAAACAGCAGAGGTGGAAACAATCCGGATCTGATCAAAACTGCTTTGGACATAGAAGCGTTTGGTGCAGAGGGCATCACAGTGCATCCTCGTCCGGATGAACGCCATATACGCTACGCCGATGTCAGAGCATTGAAAAAAGTGATCCAGACTGAATTCAACATCGAAGGGAATTGTAAAGAACAAAAATTTGTTGACCTGGTACTGGAAGTAAAACCAGCACAAGTCACATTGGTACCTGATGCAGAAAATCAGATCACTTCTGATCATGGATGGGATACGATCAAACATAAATTCTACCTCTCTGAAATGATCGCGATTTTTAAAAATGCAGGCATCAGAACAAGTATCTTTTGTGATCCTGATACTAAAATGGTAGAGGGGGCAAAGGAAACCGGGACTGATCGCATCGAACTCTATACGGAGTATTATGCCAAGAAATTTCCCTCCAATCCAACCATCGCCATTCACCCATATATCGAAGCTGCAAACAAGGCAAGAGAATTAGGTATGGGAATCAATGCAGGACATGACCTGGATTTGCATAATCTTAACTTTCTGGCCCAAAATATTCCCTACCTTGATGAAGTAAGCATTGGACATGCCTTGATTACCGATGCATTGTACTATGGACTGGAAAATACCATACAGATGTACAAAAGAAAATTAGATTTAAAAACATCTTAAATAAAAGCAAGCACATGAGAAAAATTCTATTTGGATTAGCAACATTGTTGACAATTACTGCAACAAACATCTTTGCACAACAAGCCGCACAGAGTCCAGCGAGTTCTGCAACTGGTAAAATCGGCAATGCCACCATTACCATTAACTATGGCTCCCCTTCTGTAAAAGGCAGGGCTATCTGGGGTGAATTGGTTCCTTATGGCAAAGTTTGGAGAACAGGCGCCAACAAAGCAACTACATTTGAAACAGATGCGGACATCACAGTAGAAGGTCAGCCACTGAAAAAAGGCAAATACGCGTTGTTCACCATCCCAGAAAAAAATGAATGGGTCATCATCTTTAATAAAACAACTGATCAGTGGGGCTCTTTCAATTACAAACAGGACGATGATGTGCTGCGTGTAAAGTCAAAGCCGACAAGCTCCAATGAATCTGTTGAAGCATTGAAATTTGAAGTTGGGAAAAACACAGTTACAATGAAATGGGAAAAGCTCTCGGTTTCATTTGGAGTAAAATAATAATTACATCCTCTTAATAAAAAAGGCATCTTAAAAAGATGCCTTTTTTATTTCATATATAGCCAGGAAAGAAAATGAGGCATGACCTTCGACCAGGTTGTTACATCGTGCGTACCATCGGGTAATTCAACATAAGTAATTTGTCTCTCACGCTGAAAACCGATCCCCTCCAATTCATGGATGATATCCAATGTGTCATCAATTGAATCAATGATTCCATTCTTGTTTCGATCGGCCGTTTCATCCTTTGCACCAGTCTGAAGGAAAAAACGCTGGTGCATATTATTCTGTTTGGTTCTGATTTTTGCATGCATGATCCGGTCACGTTCTTCAACATACTCATCTTTCAAATCAATCGAACGCCACCAAAATGACCCGCTGAAAACACCTGCCGCACTGAATTCTGACGGAAACTCCAATGCCAGGTCAAATGCCATCAATCCACCCAATGAAAATCCAGCAACATATTTGTTTCGAAGGTTCAAGCTGCCCAACTCCTTCTTCACATATGGCAGCATTTCCTGAAGCACAAAACAAGTATACAAATCAGCTTTTGATCCTCGGTTCATAAAGTCAGGCTGACCCGCCACTCCATATTCCAATTTTCGCTCCACACCAGCATGTACTCCCATCACAAGCAATGGCATCTTGATATCAGCCAACTGATCCAACCATCTCAACATGTCCATTTTCAACAAATCCTGTCCATCGTTTACAATCAGCAAATCAATGGTGTCAACATCTATCGCCTGCCTTGATCGATAAAGATCAACCCTCACCTGTCGCTTGAGCGCTTTTGATTGAATATGATGAACGGTAAATGAAGGGATATTGTTCATGAGGACTACGTGCACAAAATTAAGAAATGCATTAACTTAGGAAGACAAGGAATAAAATATTATGAAGAAAATAGGCATCCTCCACGGAAAAGAGCGTTCTTTCCCCGAAGCATTTGTTGAGCGGGTCAACCAAAAAAAAGCAAAAGGCATCATTGCTGAGCCAGTCAAAATTGATAAAGTCATACAGGGAGCTTCAAGCGATTATGCGGTCATCATTGATAGAATCTCACAGGATGTTCCATTCTACCGAGCATTCCTCAAAAATGCGGCCATCAGCGGAACGGCAGTTATCAACAATCCTTTTTGGTTCAGTGCTGATGAAAAATTTTTCAACAATGCACTTGCCACCAAGATAGGTGTGCCCGTCCCCAAAACAGTTATTCTGCCTTCCCGGGAATTGCCAGATGATACATCTTCTGAATCATTTTCGAATCTAGCATATCCGTTGGACTGGAAAGGAATCTTTGATTATGTTGGTTTTCCAGCTTACATGAAACCCTTCTCTGGGGGTGGATGGAAAAATGTTTACAAGCTGAACAGCATGGAAGAATTTTTTGAAAGACATGCTGAAACCGGACAGCTTGTAATGCTACTTCAGGAAGAAATCATTTTTACAGAATACTACAGGTGTTATTGCATTGGAAGAAAACATGTGAGGATCATGCCATATGAACCAAGAAATCCCCATCACCTCAGATACGTCGCCGAACACAAACCTTCTGCTGCTCTTCTCAAAGAAATGGAAACCATTGTCCTCAAAATCAATCAATACTTGGGATATGATTTTAATACAGTGGAACTTGCCGTAAGAGATGGCATCCCTTATGCAATTGATTTCTGCAATCCCGCTCCAGATGCAGATCTCAAGAGTGTAGGCAAAGAGAATTTTGAGTGGGTAGTGGAAGCAGCTGCCAATTATGCGATTGAACTGGCGGAGCAACATACCGACAAAAGAGACAACCTGGTTTGGGGTGAATTTGTGAAACGCAGCGCAAACCAACAGCCTTTGATGAATACTTCAAAAAAATAAACATGATCGACTATAAAGTCTTTACCATCGGAATTGAAGAAGAATACATGGTGATTGATCCTGCTTCAAAGGAATTGGTCAGTCATAAACAGAAAATTGTGAACGAGGGACAAAAAATATTCAAGGATAAAGTAAAAGCAGAAATGCACCAGGCAGTGGTGGAGGTTGGTACAGATGTATGTGCCAATGTTGAAAACGCACGCAAAGACATCACACACCTCAGGACAACCATCAAAGAAATTGCGCATGCAAAAGGATTCAGTGTAGGAGCTGCTGGCACCCACCCTTTCAGCACTTGGAGAAAACAACTGATCACAGATCATGAACGCTACAAGGAAATTGTGAATGAAATGCAGGATGCCGCAAGATCAAACTTGATATTTGGACTTCATGTACATGTTGGCATGCCTTCTAAAGAAATGGCCATTCATATTGCCAATGCAGCAAGGTATTTTCTGCCACATGTATTTGCATTGAGCACCAACTCTCCCTTCTGGGAAAGAAGAAATACCGGTTTCAAATCATACCGAACCAAGGTCTTTGATAAATTTCCAAGGACAGGCATTCCCGATTATTTTGACAGCTACAGCGCCTATGAAAACTATGTAAACCTCCTGATCAAAACAAAATGCATCGACAATGCAAAAAAGATTTGGTGGGATTTGCGTGTGCATCCATTTTACGGGACTGTTGAATTCAGGGTTTGTGACGTGCCATTGACAATCGATGAAAGTGTTGCATTTGCTGCACTTTTTCAGTGTATTTGCGCAAAGCTGTTTAAACTAAGATTGTCCAACCTCACTTTTATGATTTACCCAAGAGCCTTGGTGAATGAAAACAAATGGAGGGCTTCCCGGTATGGTATCGATGATAAATTGATCGATTTTGGCATTGAGCAAGAGGTCCCAACAAAAGACCTGATCATGGAATTGCTTGACTTTGTGGATGATGTTGCAGATGAATTGGGCTGCAGAGCTGAGCTTAAAACAATTGAAAAAATCATTCAAAAAGGTACGGGTGCAGATAGACAATTGCAGGTTTTCAATGAAAAACAAGACCATGAATCTGTGGCAGCCTACATTGAGTCGAATTTTCTCGCCAATCTCTAAAATTGTACTTTTGCAGTCAAGATGAGCATGCTGAAAATCGCCGTGTTAGACCTGAATGAAGGAATGAAGAATGAAGGGATGAGGTGTATCAGAGAAATCCTTGAAAGAGTTCAATCCACCCAATACAAAAACCTATCCTGGCAGGAATTTGAAGTGAGAAAATCCATCGAGATCCCTTCAATGGAATTTGATATATACATTTCATCAGGGGGACCCGGGAGTCCACTTGAAAGTAAAAATTCAGCTTGGGAAAATGCTTATTTCAACTGGTTGCATACCATCACCCAATGGAACAATGACCCCAATAATTTGAACAAGAAATATGTTTTTCTGATTTGTCATTCATTTCAATTGGCATGCCGCTTTTTTGAAATAGCCGAAGTAATCAAGAGAAAATCCACCGCATTTGGTGTCTTCCCTATTCACATGTTGAAATACGATGGATTGGTCGATCCAGTATTCGACGGATTGCAGGACACCTTCTATGGAGTTGACAGCCGTGAATATCAGGTTGTGCAACCCGACAAAAAGAAGGTACATGATATGGGAGGAGAAATTCTCTGCATTGAAAAGGAACGTCCGCATGTCCCCTTAGAAAGAGCAGTGATGGCGATTCGCTTCAATCAATACATGGTTGGCACTCAGTTCCATCCCGAGGCGGATGCACCAGGCATGAGCATGTATCTCATGCAAGAGGATAAAAAGAAAAATGTAATTGAAAACCATGGACTCGAAAAGTGGGAATCCATGATTGAGCATTTGAATGACCCGGATAAGATCAGTCTGACCAACAGTCAGATTCTTCCCAATTTTATCATGCAATCCATCGCAAAACTGAACAACCTCTACTCCTTGTCATGATTGCAAGTATCAGGAAAACATACAACGAATCCTTCACAAAAGAGTCATACAAGGCTTTTTTGGATGAGTTGAACAGCCTGCATAAAGATGCAATCGATTTTAGGGTG
>JBEAYH010000150.1:0-4142 GCA_041159435.1 Bacteroidota bacterium
TCTTGCAGGAAATGATACATGCAAGAACAAACAGTGCAAAAATATTTTTCATGATAAACTATTTCGTTGGAGCAGCAAATCCACTCTTGGCTAAATCGTCGAATAGTTTTTTCACTTTGGCGATTCCACTTGGATCATTCAGGTCATAATATCTGTATACCTCCATGTCGGTTCTATGTATTCCATTTTCCTGAATAGCCCCCTGTGATTTGTATTCTGAGATCACCCAGTCTGCCACGATTTTATAACTCACTTTGTCATTCTCCTTGAACCTGAATGCCCTGTTCAAGGTAAAGCTAGGAGCAGTTGGACTGATCTTTGTTTCAGGATATCCTTCCAACATCGTGAATTCAACTGGCTTTGAATCTGCACGAGCGGGACTCCCTGCGATGATGATAGGTTTATTTGGACCTTTATATCGCTGAACTGCTCTGATACCCATCAGGGCTGCAGTTTTATGATGACCATGCTGACCAGGATGAGGCAACATGGTTATGACAAAATCATATTGACGTTCTGCCAAAATCTTATCCATTCTTCTCTCCACATATTTTATTTCCCAATTTTTTCCTGAGATATAAGGATTGATATCCAGTGTATAATAATCATCTTCCTGTTCCATGAAAAAAATATTTCTTACCCCCATGATGTTTGCTGCATTGGTAATCTCCTGCTTTCTGATCAGAGGCAAATGCGTTCTTGCCACCATTGAGTCAGTGAGGTTGAGTCCATAATACACTGCTCCAAGTTGAGAGTCAGCAAATCCTCCTCCGCCATCGGTCATTACTGCCATGTCTACCTCTCCATGCAGTTCTTTGGTAATCTTGAACATGGTTACAGAAAATCCGGTTTCATCATCGGGATGTGCAGTAACTACCAAGACACGCGGACCTTGGGCAAAAGAGGAAAGTGAAAAAAGACAAGCGAAAACAAGACAGGCAAATGTTGATTGTTTCATGGCAAATAATTTGAATGCATAAGTTACAAAAAGAAATTTAATCCTCTACATTGGTGGTTTTTGAAGGCGCTTTGTCGAGCCACTCAGTTTTCTGAAGCTTTTTGACAGCAGGAGCAACTTCATCACCATTGTCACCATTGTACAGGCGACCATTTTTCATCACGTACTTGATTGTATTTGTATAACGGATGTTCTCCAATGGATTTCTATCCAGAATGATAAGATCTGCCAACTTTCCTTTTTCAATGCTGCCCAAATCTTTGTCGAGTCCCAATGCCTCAGCACCTTTGATGGTAGCCACTTTTAGTGCATCAAGATTTCTCATGCCACCACTTTGCATCGCCCATAGTTCCCAATGAAATCCGAGGCCCTGTAATTGCCCATGGCTTCCAATGCCAGCCAATCCTCCCTGCTCAACAATTGATTTCATGCTCTTGGCATGTTTTTGAAATACATGTTCTTCAGGCAAAAACCAAGTTGCTCTTCTTCTTGATTTTGCAGCAAGCTCTTCGTATGGTGTAAAGAATTGCAATTTTTTATTGCTGTATGGATTTTCATTTTCATAAAAATAATTCTCTGCCCATGGCCCGCCATAAGAAACCAAGAGCGTTGGGGTTACAGCCATTTTTGCATCGGCGATTGTTTTGGTAACATCTTTGTACAAAGGATAAATCGGAATGGAATGCTCGTGACCGGGATATCCATCCAACAAATTGGTCATATTCAATTTAAAATCCAATCCACCTTCTGTCGTGGGCATCAATTGTTGATTTTTTGCAGCTTGGATGATCCATTGTCTTGTTTGCCTGTTTCCAGTGAGGTACATTTTAATATACTGCGTATTGTAATACTTGCTGTATTGCTTCAACACACTCTCGGCCTGTGCAGAATCTTTGATATTGTAAAACCAGTATCCTACTCCGGGACCAGTTGAATACACCCTTGGTCCAACCATTTGTCCGGCTTCAACCATATCAGCATAGGTCAATACATCTGTTGTCGCAGTTTGTGGATCGCGGGTGGTTGTAACACCGTAAGCAAGATTTGCAGCATAAATCCATACCTGCGTTTTGTGAATCCCCCAAGATGGCCACATATGTGAATGCACATCAACGAATCCAGGAATAATTGTTTTTCCTGCAAGATCAATGACTTTGGTGCCTGCTGGCGTTTTGATGCCTTTGCCAACAGATTGAATTCTATTGTTCACCACCAATACATCACCGTTCACCACTTCCTCTCCTTTCATGGTAATGATGCGGGCTCCTTTCAAAAGAATTGCAGAAGACGGAATATCTTTTTTGTAATAAACCTTCACCCATGTTTCTTCAGGTTTATAAGTTGG
The DNA here is from genome assembly GCA_041159435.1 of Bacteroidota bacterium. Classification (GTDB taxonomy): domain Bacteria; phylum Bacteroidota; class Bacteroidia; order Chitinophagales; family Chitinophagaceae; genus Pollutibacter. The sequence continues at coordinate 2,304 of JBEAYH010000150.1, forward strand.
ATCTTCTTTTTTGGCATTTGCTTTTTTAGTAGTGTCGACTGATTTTGTTTGCTCTGCTAATTTTTTGGCAAGCTTCAAACTATCATCCAATGCTTTTGATTTATTCAAATCATAGACAAAATGCGCAGCGCCCAAGCTGAAATGAATTTTTTTTGCATTTGATTCCCATGATGGAAACTCCCCTCCCAACTCAGTCAGTTTGGTGCTAGGGAATTCTGCACTGGAAGGGTCTGCCACAGAAATATTGATGGTCTTACCAGTTTGTGGAATCGTAACGAGATAAACATTGTTGTTCACTTTTGCGAGCGCGTGTTCTCCCTTGGGTGATAACCAAATTTCGCTTGCAGGAGAAGGAGGATTGTTTTCTTTCGCATCTCCATCATTCAACTCTTCGGGAATGATGCATGCATCCACTGCAGGCTTACCTTTATGAGTTGGAATTGAACCATAGGTAACAATACCGGTAATTTTTGCATGCGTTTTTTCATCGGTGCCATCCCACTTAATGGACAACAGCGTACCATTTGAGTTAACATAAATGCGTTCATCATTTACTGAAAAATGTGGATTGTATCTCCCGTTTGATTTATCAATGATATGTTCTTCTCCTCCATTAGCATCCACCCATGCAATGATATCCTCGCGATCATCCCAACTTGGATCAAACGCATCTCTGAATTTCTGATAAGGCGCTCTTCCAAAAACAATCTTATCCCCTTTGAAAGTATACCTTGGTGTTTGATAAAGTCCATTCACGCGTGTAATGGTCTTCAATCCAGATCCATCTGCATTCACAACCTGTAATTGTCCGCCATTTGCATTCCATGTACTGAAGACAATGGATTTGCCATCCGGATTCCATCCAGGTTGGGCTTCTGTAAAATCATTATTGGTCAGTCGCTTTGGATTGCCATTGGGGTAATCCATCACATACAATCGATTGAGTACAGTGAATGCAAGTTTTTTTCCATCAGGTGAAGGAACGGCATCCCGGATTTGGGTGGCTTGTACAAAAGAGGTGTCTTTGATGGGATACTTAAACAATACTTCTGATGCCAATTCCAATTTTCCTTCAACGGAATAAGCAATGGTTGAAACATTTCCAGTCTTGATGTCAATTTTATTCATCTTTCCACCAAAGGAGGCAATCAGAAAATTATTGTCGGGTGTAAAAGACATGGCTGGCAATACACCTGAAACGGCAATGGACTCCTGATCGTCTCTTTGCACTGGATATGCCAACCACTTTTCATCACCTGTTTTTAAGTTGCGAATGATGAGTCCGGTTTTGTCTTCATGACGGCTACCATATACCATCCAGTTGCCATCACCTGACAACACAGGGGTAAAGGCACTTCCATATTTAGAAGTTAGGCTGGAAGTCTTGCCATTGCTTTTGTCATACACGCCAATTTGGTATTGCGGTAATTGTGCGTTGTAATTCCATGACCCGGTTCTGTAAGAATAATAAATTAATTTACCATCATGACTCACCGCGGGATCAATGGTTTTAAGGGTTGCAGGCTCACTGATCAATTGCGTTCCCGCTCCACCATCCTTGTGGATCATGTATAATTTGTTGATTCTTCTTCCTTTTGAATAAACAATATAATTGCCATCGGGCATCCACTCTGCAGAAACAAAATTCTGATTCGTCTCTTTGGTCAGCTGGATGGTATCTTTTTTCTCCGTATCGATGTACCATAGATTTTCTGCTCCGCTTTTATCGGATACAAAAAGAATTTTCTTGCCATCGGGACTGAACCTTGGATGTTGATCAAACGCGAGTCCGCGTGTAATCTGCGTTGCTTTCCCACCATTGAAGGGAATGGTATAGAG
>JBEAYH010000152.1:0-7407 GCA_041159435.1 Bacteroidota bacterium
GAATACAGCAAAACAAAAGGTTGCCAAGTTGATGGTGACTGGACTCATAGACTCAACACTTGCAAGTGGCTTGGATCAAAACTTCCAGGATGTTGAATGGAATAATATCAGTCAGACGGCTAAACAAAAGATTCACGGAAATATGTCTGTGTCGGGTAAACTAACCATGACCACAGGTATACTTCAATCAGATAATAAAAAATTAATTGTACTTGGTTCTACTGAAGGTGGATCAACCAAATCATATGTTGAAGGAAAGCTAACCTATGCAAACACCACACTCGGCAACAAGAAATTCCCAATCGGAAACACCAGCGGTTACATGCCTTTGGTAATGGATTATACGGAATTGAGCGACTCATCCATCATTACTGCAGAGGCAATCAACAGTGATCTTCCAACTTCATTGAGTGGTGAATTGGTGAAAGTGGGGAATCGCTACTGGAGAATAGATGAAAGCAAGGCATCTACAACCAAGAAATTCAATTTAAGCATTGGAAGAAATGGATTGACCCTTGTGGATACTCCATTTGTAGTACAGGTTGTAAATGGTGAAGTGAAAACACATAAGTCCATTTTGATCACAGATTACATCGTAATCAACGATCTCACTGAAGGTGGTGAATTTGCCATTGCAACGGCGAATCCTGTTGCTCCAAAAATTACTGGAACAGCAGAAGGATGTATTGGCGCCAATACAACATTGACAACCTCCACTGCACCAGCTGTGAGCAACGCATGGAAATCACTCGATGCAACCATCGCAACCGTTGACAGCAAAGGTGTGGTTACTGGTGTGAAAGCAGGTTCCGTGAAAATTGTATTCACAGATTATAGAAAACTAACCGATACCTTCACATACACCGTGAAACCTAGTCCTGCTATCTCTGCTCCTATCAACGGTGAGTGCATCATCGCTCCAGGCGTGCAGAGGGTATACTATGTGAACAAAGTTGCGGATGCTACCAGCTTTAAGTGGACATTACCGAATGGCTGGATATCCAACGAGTCAACAACTGATACCATCAAGATCATCGCCAATGAGCAAAGTGGAATTCTCTCAGTGGTGCCGTTCAATGGAACTTGTGAAGGCAGCGGACAATCACTTAGCATTGGAATAATTGATTTGAACAAGGTAACTCTTGCTTCAAGTGCTGCAACCCTCATTGGAGATAGCATCATGAGCAGCAACATCACCATGAAGATGCCAACTGTGCGTGATGTGAATGGCAATAAAATAGCATGTGATAATTATAACATTACATTCCTCACCAACAATGGTGGATTCAGCAACATTGCTAAAGTAAATGATACAACATTCACAGCCGTAATTCGCGCATTCGCTGGAGAGTCTCTGGTGAAAGTGAGAATTGGTGGTGGAGTGGCACCTGCTACGGCAACCATTAATTTCACCGGACCACAAGGTTCAATGAACATAGTGAGCAATCCGATCATCAAGGGTGAATCACCCAAATTGAAATTCAACTTCACAGAAGGTATTGCACCATTCACTGTTATTTACAGGACAAGTGACACTGCCAAAGTATTTGACACCATCACCAATGTATTGGATGGAGGAGAATATACTGCAAAGCCATTGACGTCTAATGCACGCTTCAAAATGATGGCGATCATCGCAGCCAACGGAGCAAGAAGAACATCCAACTTTACAAAGGATACACTCAACATTACAGTGCTCGAGCCTGCAGTACAGGTGATCCTGGAAGCAACCAAACCAGTTGCAAGACCTGACAGTACATTTGGAACCAAGTTGGGTATCACTGTTGAAAATACAGGCCAGGTTGATTTGACTACTATTCAGATCAATGCCGATCTTACATCGGTATTCCCGCCACCGACACAATATATTGTAGACAGTATTACATACAATGGTGAAACAGTCAAATTGAATAGCAATTTCGACGGATCAACCAACACGAACCTGTTTGCATGGAATGAATTACCAAGTAAGAAGCTGATCACCAGAAAATATACAGTATACGAAGCAGTTGGTGTCAATGCGGTGGCTGGAATTGCCAATGAAGGTGAAATGTCACTCAGTGGACAATCAGATCTTGTTGCACAAGCGAACAACTATGTGATGTTACCGGTGGAGAAAGAAATGCAGGAAGAGGTGGATGTAGAGTTGAAGCGCAACATGTTCTACTTCAATACTCAATCCAAGCTTCCAATCGGTAAGAAAGGGGAAGTAAATATTTACATGCGACTCAGACCGAATGGAAACAAGAAACCTTATGTAATGCAAGTCGCTGCAACTGGAACTGCAAAATTAGATACCACTGCACCAGATGCACCTGTAGCAGTTGCATCAGCAGTGTCAACAGATGCGGCAGCTGCTGCTGCAATAGCTGCTAAAAAAGCCGCTGCAGCTGCGGATACAACCAAGAAAGATTCTACAGCAACCAATATCACTCAGGAGGCTGCGCAACCTTTTGTGGAGGTTCCAACGGTGATTACCATCATTCCTGAACCGATCATTGGTCTGGCCATGAATGTCAGCGAACCAATCAAATTGGCTGATGATTCATATGATGTCAAGCTCAGCTATAAATTGAAGAATTACGGAAACGTCAACTTGAAAAAGGTTGCAGTGTTCCAAAAACTTTCACGTGAAATTCCTTTGCCGGCAACCTATAGCTTGAAGTCAATGAAAGTCAACTCTGGTATCATTTCATTCAATCCAGGTTTTGATGGAAATCTTGACAGCAATATATTGGCTGAAAGCAGCATTCTTCCATTTGCTGATTCTGCTACTTTTGAAATGGTTGTCAATCTGAAGCTGTCTTCGGGAGAATCTCTGTTCAGGTTGCAATCCATCGCACGTGCATCTTCAGTTGATGAAGATCTTTTCACACTTGATTTATCTACCAATGGTGATAATCCTGATCCAAGTGCGGATGAAAATCCAATTGAAGCTGTGATCTCCAAGATCTTGATCAATGTGCCACAGAAGGAATTGATCACAGGAGAGATTGCAATCCTTGATCCAGCTACATCCAAAGACGTGAATGAGGTTGTTTATTGTGATGTTTCTGAAGAGATAAAAGTTCATCCTGTGTCAATGACTACTGGTGGACTCGAAGCCTACAAGTACGAATGGGAAACTTCCATTGACGGCATTGCATTTACTCACCTCGATGTAGTTGATGACAGTGCACTGACTGTAAAAGGATTCAACCAGAATACATACTTGAGGAGAAAGGTTATTTCAGGAGATCAGTGGGCATACAGCAAGCCTGTATTCATCAAGATCAATAAGGCTGTAAGACCTGTTATTACTGCATCTGCAAAAACACTGGAGGCAAACAGCACTGTAAGTCTTACATCAACAGATGCAAAAACATTCAAGTGGTCAACTGATCAAACTGAAAAGTCAATCACAGTTGCAACTGCTGGTCGATATGCTGTATCCATTGTAGATGAAAATGGTTGCCGTGCAACTTCTGATACGATGATCATTGCACCTCCTGTACCTGCAGCAGATAAAACAACCTATATTCTAGGTGCAATCGATAATCCAAGCACTGTTGCCAATGCAGTAAAAGCAACTGCAAGCAAATCTAGATTCAGGTTCTACAATAAGGCAATTGGTGGTTCAGTGGTTTCTACTCCTTCATTGCCCAATGCAATTGGTAAGTATCAGTACTTTGTAGTACAGGATGTTGATGGAATTGAAAGTGCTGTACTGCCATTGGAAGTTACCATGTTGGATCCTGTCTCTGTGGTAACAATTGAGAAAGTGATTTCGAAACTGCCAGAGCTTCAGGCCGACGCCAGCTTCTTGATTGGATTTGATTTCAATCTTGCCAACTTGCGTGGAGAAACCATCACCAATATCGATCTTAAAGATGATTTGTCTAAGGTCTTCCCATCAAGAGCAAAAGTGGAGATCGTGAGTGTGAAGACAACTGGAAAGCTTAATCCGAATACTTTCTTCAATGGTTATGCGAATACTGGTTTGCTCGCAACTGGCAGTGAAATGGCTGGAAACAAGAAGGATACCGTTCGCCTCATGCTGAGAGTTTATCCAAATGGATTTGTGGGTGAGTTGACCAATATCGCAGAACAGACCATGACTTCTCCATTCGGAACTTTCAAGATGAGCTCGTATGATTCGAAGGTTTCCGGAAGTACACCTGTAGTTGCGGGATCTCCAACCAAGTTCAACGTGCCTGAGATTTCTATTATCATTCCTACTGGATTCTCACCCAATAGGGATGGTCAAAATGACGTATTTGTGATAGTGAGACCTTACAATATGACCATCGGACTGGAAATGTTTGATAGAACGGGAGGAGTAGTCTATAAATCACAGGATTATAAAAATGACTGGGATGGCAGGGCTAATCAGCGCATGGCATTCTTCGGAAGAGACTTGCCGGATGGAACCTATTTCTATATCGTTACAGCTACAGATAAGTCAACTGGTAAGGTCACTAAATTCAACGGATACATAACGCTAAGACGCTAGTAGTCAATTTTTTACGTATCTTGAGTAACGAGGATATCCAATGAATTTGCTTAGATGGCAACATTGTAAAAATGGGTTAATATTTATCATGACTACCATCGTGCTGCACTTTCATGTTGCAGCACAAATCGAACCTATGTACTCACAGTACATGTTCAACATGATGAATGTAAATCCTGCTTATGCAGGTACCAGGGGTGTCGCAAATCTTACTGCTCTTTTCAGAAACCAATGGTCTGGTATGCCTGGTGCACCAAAGACAGGTAACTTGTCTTTTGATATGCCATTTGCAACAAATAATTCTGCGATTGGATTTCAAATGTATACCGATCGAATTGGTGTGCAAAGAACACAAGGTGCCAAATTCAATTATGCATACCGTGCACAAGCAGGTGAATCTGGCGTAATCAGTATGGGATTAAACATTGGACTCCGAAACCGACGGGCAAATTATACCGATGTTAATACGTTTGTCCCGGGTGACCCGGTCTTCAATTCCAATATCTCCAGTGTGAACATCGATGCAGGAGCTGGAATTTTTTACACTACAGATAATTTTTACATAGGGGCTTCGGCTCCGTTTCTGCTTAAAAGCAATGTGAGTACGAATGATCCTTTAGAGGCTGGTCAAAAATGGTTGCAAGCAGTGAAAGCACGTGATTTGAATGTATTTCTTACCGGAGGATTTGTTGTTTATCTGAATGAGCAACTTGTGCTGAAACCCTCTGCCATGCTGAAACGCAGCGGATCATCTTTTCAGGCAGATATCAATTCCAATCTTTGGATCAATGATATCATATCATTGGGAGTTTCTTACAGAACGAAAGAATCTGTGATTGGAATGCTCGAGTGGCAGATGACTCCAAAACTTCGCTTTGGATATTCATACGACAGATCTATCTCTAACTTACGCTTATACAATACAGGTTCACATGAGTTCATGTTGCGCATAGAATTTGGTACCAAGTCAGAAGAATCCTCTATCCCCAATTATTTTTAATGAAGAAAAGAATATTACACATATCGCTTTTCCTCATTGTACTCTTGGTTGGGTCTGTACAGGCACAAACACCAAAACCAATTTCAAAAAATCTGATTTCTTTACGTTCATTGGCTGAGAAAGAATTCAGGGCATCTCAATATGAAACTGCTATTGCATTGTATCAGTCATACTTCAAAAAAATAAATTTCACTGATACTGTTGTACTCTACAATGTGGCTGAATCATATCGCCTGAGCAGGCAATACGATAGTGCCATTGCTGTATTCGCAAGATTATCCAATCTTCAACCGAAGTACTTACCAAATTTGGCTGAGTTGTATGCAACAAAAGGTGATTACAGCAAGGCTGTCCAAGTATACAAATCCATTCAAACAGCAGATACTGTTCTTATCAAGAAAATTGAAGCAAGACTCATTGGATTCAAAGGGAAAGAGGATTTTGAGTTGGATTCACTCGATTGGAAAATCATCCGCTCTGAAATCAATTCCGATGGAAATGAGTCGAGTCCTATGAGATACCGTGATGGTATACTCTACATCTCCTCTCCGGTTGGAAAATCGGGGTCAGCCTCAAACATCGGCGCACCTCAACTCCTCTTTGCTCCAGATTCAATGGTTTTGAAAGAGAAGCGTGTTATTATTGATTCATCCTCCAAGAAAAAAATTGTTCAGAAGAAGAGTAGAAAGATTCCCGTTGATATCTCTGCCAGAAACAGTATTGACAATAATACACTTCGTAAACCGATTAGAAGACCATCATCAGCAATATCTAAAGAGAGCAATTTGCTGGATCCTTTTTTACAGCAGTTGATCAAAGCAGGACCGATTCATCTGACGGTGACAGGGGATACTGTTTTCTACAGCAATACTGTCAAGCAAAAAAACAAGTTTACAAAACTTGGTATTTTTTATGCTGTAAAGAAAAGCGATTCATGGAAAGAGTTTCCTGAAATCACTGCTGGATTTCAGGCCAATGCATTTCATCCTGCTGTAAGCGCTAATGGCAAAAAAATATATTTTGTTTCTGATGTGAAAGGTGGATTGGGTGGACCGGACATCTACTACATCGATCGATTGGGAGATACTGCATGGAGTAAACCTGAGAATGCAGGTGACCTGATCAATACTGCTGGCAATGAATTGTATCCATCACTAATAGGCGATTCGTTGTATTTCAGTTCAAATGGAAGGGGAGGATTGGGTGGACAAGATGTGTTTGCTGTGAAAGTTGGCAGCAATGAGCACCCTGTAAATCTTGGATATCCCATCAACTCATCTTATGATGACTATGGATTTATTTTCAACAGCGATAGAACTGGGGGATTTGTAACTACCAACAGGAGTGGCTCGAATGATATCTATGCTTTCAATTTCAAAAAAGTGTTTTATCGGGTCGGTGGTTCAATCAATTATGCCTCTGACAATACCCTTGCAAAGCAGGAGACAATCTATCTGGTTGACAGCAAGACAAATCAGTCGGTAGATAGTACTACAACGGATGATTTGGGCAATTATTATTTCAATCTTCGTCCCAACCGCATCTATCGTATTGAGCAGCGCGAGAACGGATTGCCTAAGGGAAGTTATGTTGTAAATACAAAAGAGCCTGTTCGAATTGACTCAAATCTGCTGGTAAAAAGAATTCAAGCAGATGCACCTGTAGTTGCAGTCAAAGACCTACTGGTTGATACTGCTTCGATAGCGATTCTTCAAAGGATTGCTGATATTGATTCGCTTGTTGCGCTGGAGAAATCAATCAACAGTATCAAATCATCGATACAAAAGTTACAGAAAGATTCAAGTCTACTTGCTCAAGCACCATTGACAGGTGATGATGGCACGCTCGATTTACTCACATTGAAGAAAGTGCTTATCCAGTCCCAGTTGAGAGAGTTAACATCTGACCTCACCAG
>JBEAYH010000168.1:0-8221 GCA_041159435.1 Bacteroidota bacterium
CAATACACTGTATACACCATCCTGCAATCCACTCAAATCTTGTGTCGTCTCTCCTGTCAACCACTGATAGGTATAATCGGGTGTTCCGCCACTTACACTCAAATCAATTGCACCAGTATGATCTTCATGACACAAAATATTAGTAACCACTCCTGAGGATAACAAAGCTGTGGCTAATTGGGTGATTTCAAAAGTATCTCTGACTTCACATTGCGAATTATCTGTAATAAGTACTGTATAAACGCCAGCACTCAAACCATTCAGATCTTGCGTTGTTGCACCATTCGACCACAGATAGCTATACCCAGGTGTTCCACCAGAAACTGAAAGATCAATTGTACCTGTTGTATCTCCGAAACATAAAAGGCTGTTTACACTACCGCTTGAAATCAATACTGGTGGTTCTGTTATAATGGTTGATACTGTGTTCGTACATCCAATGGTATCTCTCACTGTAAACTGGTAATTTCCAGGCGCCAATCCTGAAAAAATATTGGAAAACTGATAGGTCTTTCCGCTATCAATACTGAACTGATAACCTGCTGTACCGCCAGAAGAAGAGAGGGTAACAGATCCAGATCCAATACCATTGCATTGTAAATTCTGCTGGTTTGTAATCAAAACTGCAAGATCATTACACTCTGGTGCAGCAACTTGCAATGATCGATCCTGATTGCCTATAGAAGTTGTTTTTCCGTTGAAATCAAGTTGTATCACCCTCATGTGATAAGGCGATCCACTGATACCGCCGGCGGATCTCGCCTGTCCATTTGGCAATGTACCCCAATCAAATCTACTCGCAATGTGACCACCAAATCCGATGATGACAGGCAGTGCTGAAGCAACAATGGTTACATCAAACTGGGCTTCATAACTATCATTTGATTCGGAGAAATCGGGTTCTTTACCAGCAACCCAGACAGGATTGGATTGAAAAACTGCATTTTTCAAAGACATATTTGCATTGCCTGCAGCTTTCACCAAATTAAAACTAGCCTGGGGCTGTTGTGACCAACCGGTTGGTGAATTTTTATTGCCTGGATCGGGCAATGGTGCAAAAGTAGTAACAACAATAGGAACTGGAACTCCCAATTCCGGGATTACTTTTTCAGGAGCATGCTTGAAAAATACAGCATGCTTTGAAGTAAACGTATCCGATGTTAAATAATCAATTGCATAGTGGCCAGAATTTCTCAAATCAAATCCAATACGAACTTTAACAGGCACACCGATTGGTATATTATCCAATCTAACCCGATAAGGAATCGATTGGCCTTCAATGTAATGGGTTTTGGTGGTATTTAGATTGCCATTGACCCAATCAACTGGACTTTTGGGTGAATCTTTACGACCATTATCTCCCTGATCAATATTCGCACTGGCCGCTTGTGAATATCCATTGATTTGAATCAAAATAAGGAGCAGAGAGAAAAGAAGGACATCACACGTCCATCTTAAACTTCGAGAAAATGTTTTTTCTTGGTACATAACCCTTAATTTTTTTGTTAATGATTAGAAAATGTTTAACAGCGGAAAAGTATTTCTCGATATGCATCAATTCTATGAGCAAATATTTTTCTTTTATGTAATGAGTGAATTGATAGTTTTTATTTTGACATTTCCTGTTTCAAATGATACATATCAAAAAAATGTATGATTTCGACTTACCATAAAACCGCTAACTTTATATTATAATAGTCGCATGATGGATATCAAAAAAAGTATTCTTGAAACAATTGGAAATACTCCTTTGATTCAATTAAATAAAATCACAAAATCACTCCCCTGCACTGTTCTTGCAAAAGTTGACTATTTCAATCCTGGCAATTCCATCAAAGACCGAATGGCACTTAAAATGGTGGAAGTAGCTGAGCAAGAGGGAAAACTCCAACCTGGTGGGACAATCATAGAATGTACTTCAGGAAATACCGGAATGGGATTGGCATTGGCAGCAATTGTAAAAGGATACAAATGTATTTTCACCACAACCGACAAACAGTCTAAAGAGAAAATTGATATTTTAAAAGCTGTAGGCGCAGAAGTAATTGTTTGTCCAACGAATGTAGAACCAGAAGATCCAAGGAGTTATTATTCAGTAGCAAGAAGACTTGCAAGAGAAATACCCAACGCTTTCTTGTGCAACCAATACGACAACCTTGCCAACAGATTGGCGCATTATGAAAGTACGGGACCTGAAATATGGAACCAGACCGATGGAAAAATCACGCATCTTGTCTGTACAGCAGGAACCGGTGGGACAGTCACAGGCACTGCGATGTACTTAAAAGAAAAAAATCCAAACATTAAAATCTGGGCAATTGATGTATATGGCTCATTGCTGACAAAGTATTTCCAAACTGGTGAAAAAGACATGAAGGAAGTCTATCCATACATTTCAGAAGGATTTGGAGAAGATTTTGTTCCTGAAAACTACGACATGAATATCATTGATCACTTTGAGCAGGTGACAGACAAAGATGGCGCAGTAATGGCAAGAAGAATTGCTAAAGAAGAAGGACTCTTCTGTGGATACAGTGCAGGCAGCTGTTTACAGGGACTGATGCAACTGAAACATACCTTGAAAAAAGACGATATGGTAGTTTGTATTTTCCACGATCATGGTAGCCGTTATGTTGGGAAAATATACAACGACCAATGGATGATGGAAAGAGGATTCATGGAAGTGAAAACATTCAGGGATATTATATCAGCCAGAGGCTCCAAACAAAAATTGATTTCAGTACAACCCCATCAAAACGTTTCAGACGCTGTAGCACTGATGCAGAAATATGAAATTGAACACATCCCAGTGATGGACAACAATGAAATTGTTGGTTCCATCAGCGAAAATGGACTGTTTCAAAAAATATTCAAAGAACCTGAAGTAAAAAACGCAAGCATCCGATCAGTATTAGAAAAAGCCTATCCCATGGTTGAATTCAATACCCCGTTGGAAAAGATCAGCTCTCTGATCAACAAAGAAAATGGTGCAGTATTGTCAAAAGACGAAGGTGGAAATTATCATATCATCACTAAGTACGATATACTTCAATCACTTACCAAATAACTACAAAACACCTTTTGTAGAAGGCAATGCATCCTGAAAGGGATCTTTTTTGATGGCCATGCGAATAGCCTTGGCAAAGGCTTTGAAAATTGCTTCTATTTTATGATGTTCATTCTCTCCCCTGCAGTAAATGTTTAGATTGCATTTTGCAGCATCAGAGAATGATTTGAAAAAATGAAAAAACATTTCCGTTGGCATATCTCCGATCTTTTCTCTTTTGAATTCAGCATCCCAAACCAACCAATTTCTTCCACCAAAATCAATCAGCACTTTGGCTTCTGCTTCATCCATTGGCAATGCAAAACCATATCTCTCCATGCCACGCTTATCACTCAACCCCTTTGCAAAAGCTTCTCCCAGGGCAATACCCGTGTCCTCTATCGTATGATGTTCGTCAATCTGTAGATCCCCTTTTACATGGACATCCAAGTCGATTTTCCCATGTCTGGAAATCTGATCGAGCATATGATCAAAAAATCCGATACCAGTATGAATATTCGACACGCCATTTCCGTCAAGATTTGCCTTGACATGGATCTTGGTTTCATTGGTATTCCTTTCATGTTCAACGAAACGCAATCCGTTTTTCAGAAAAGCATAAATATCTCTCCAATTATCCGTTGTCAATACTATACAGCTTTGTAATTCGGGAGATAATTCGGCAATATTTATACATCCCGCTCCATCAGCATTATTGATAAAAATGCACTTTGCACCTAAATTTTTAGCCAGTTCAATGTCCGTTTTTCGATCACCTATAACAAAAGATCCGCCCAAGTCATATGATTCAGTTCCAAGATATTTACCCAACATACCTGTTCCCGGTTTTCTTGTAGATGCATTTTCATGCGGCAAGCTTGGATCGATGAAAATTTCATCAAAAAAAATACCTTCCCCCTCTAGAGTTTGAACAATATGTTGTTGGATGGGCTCAAAATGTTCTGATGGAAAGGAATCAGTTCCTAAACCATCCTGATTTGAAACCATTGCCAATTCAAAATCAAATTCATGGGCTATACGGGATAGATATTGAAAAACAAATGGGTAAAAAACCAGTTTTTCAAGATGATCAATCTGATAAGTTGGAGGTGCTTCTTTGATCAGCGTACCATCACGGTCTATGAACAATACTTTTTTCATAATTGCTTGAATGATTTTAATGCATTTATCAATATATCATTTTCTTCTTTTGTTCCAACTGTGATACGAAGACAACCTTCACATAATTGAACCTTGCTTCTGTCGCGCACTACAATTTCATGCTGAAGCAAATAATTATAAACTGCTGTTGGATCCTTGAATTTCACCAATAGAAAATTCGCATCAGAGGGAAAGCGATTCAGAACCAAATCACTTTTATCCAATTGCTGCTCCAAATCAGTCCGCAACGCTATGATTTCCTTGATCATATCGTTTACTTGTCCGATTTCTTCCAATGCCTTTAACGCAAGTTCCTGTACTGGTTCACTGATGTTATAAGGTGGTTTGACCTTGTTCATAAAAGCGATGATCTCATTCGAAGCAAATGCCATACCCATTCTTAGTCCAGCCAATCCCCATGCCTTACTCAAAGTTTGCATCACAACAAGGTTGGGATAATCATTCAAATCTGTAACAAACGATTTTTGTCTAGAAAAATTGATATACGCCTCATCAATCACAACGAGTCCATCAAAATTATTCAGGATCATCTCGATTGACTGACGATCCAAGCTATTGCCAGTAGGATTATTGGGAGAACAAATCCAAATAATTTTGGTATTGGGCTGAATAGCCGACTCTAATTGTTCTAGATCGATTTGAAAGGATGGTGTCAGTGGAACGCTCTTGATTTTTACATTGTTGATATTGGCACTCACCTCATACATACCGTATGTTGGCGGCATTATAATGACTTCATCCACCAACGGTTCACAGAAACACCTATACAATATATCAATTGGCTCATCACTCCCATTCCCCAGAAAAATTTGTTCAACAGGTACTTTCTTAATGAACGATATTTTTTCTTTGACCTTCCATTGCATGGGATCTGGATATCGATTGTACCATTTAAGCAAAGGTGAACCAAGGGAATTTTCATTGGCATCTAAATAAACAGATGCTGTTCCCTTGAACTCATCTCTTGCTGATGAGTATGGACTTAATCTTTTGACATTGCTTCTAACAAGCGCTTCTAGATTGAACATACCTGAGATTAGTTTAATCTGATTTTTACAGCATTCGCATGGGCTTGTAACCCTTCAGCCTCCGCCATGACAATAATGGTATTTCCAAGTTTTGCAATTCCATTTTTGCTGATTTGCTGATACGTAATCTTTTTTACAAAACTATCAACACTTACCCCGCTGTAAGCTTTTGCAAATGCATTGGTAGGAAGTGTATGATTTGTACCACTTGCATAATCACCTGCACTTTCAGGAGTGTAGTTGCCTATAAATACAGAACCTGCATGCAGGATACCGTCAACATATTTTTGAGGTTCATCGGATGCAACGATCAAATGCTCTGCTGCATATTGATTGACAAAAGCAACCATTGATTCTGTGTTGCTCAATAAAATAGCTTTGCTGTATTCCAATGCTTGTGCCGCAATCGATTTTCTATTCAGTCCATCCAACTGCTTATTCAATTCAGTCATGCTATCCTGAATGATTTGCATGTGATTAGCAACCAACATTACCTGAGAGTCTGGACCATGTTCAGCCTGTGCCAATAAATCTGCTGCAACAAATGCTGGATTGGATGTTTCATCTGCAATGATGCATACTTCACTCGGACCAGCTGGCATATCAATCGCAGTACCTTCCAACTGCACCAATTGTTTTGCTGCTGTAACAAATTGATTACCCGGACCAAATATTTTATCAACCTTTTGGATAGATGCAGTTCCATATGCCATTGCTGCAATGGCCTGTGCTCCACCTGCTTTATAAATTTCTTTGATGCCAACAAGACTCGCAGCGTACAAAATGGCAGGATGCACCTGACCATCAGAAGATGCAGGAGTAGACATGGTTATATCCCTGCATCCAGCGATTTGTGCTGGAATTCCCAACATCAATACGGTTGAAAACAAAGGAGCAGATCCACCTGGAATATAAAATCCAACCCTTTGAATGGGAACTGATTTTCTCCAACAGTATACACCCTCACTGGTTTCAATTTTTTTTGTGACTTCAATTTGTTGGGTGTGGAACTTTGTAATATTTTGATGTGCACGTAAAATGGCCTGTTGAAGTTCAACTGGAATTTTACGTTCGGCATCTTTTATTTCCTTCTCTGCAACAAGCAATTTCCTTACCGAAAACCCATCATATTTTTTGGTCAGCCCCTTTACTGCCGTATCACCTTTTGCTTTTACCTGTTGCAAAATTTTTGATACAGTTTTTTGAAGGGGAACCTGATCAATAGCAGGTCTCTGTACTAGTGAATCCCAATCTGAAACTGGTGGCTCCTGATAAATTTTCATATACTATAATATCATTTTTTCAATGGGTACTACTAATATCCCCTCTGCACCTGCGTGTTTGAGCTGCTCGATTTTCTCCCAAAATTCATCCTCGCTCAAAACACTGTGAATGCTACTCCAGCCGGTTTCTGCGAGAGGCAATACTGTTGGACTTTTCATCCCTGGAAGCAATGAAATAATTTGAGACAGTTTGTTATTGGGGGCATTCATCAACACGTACTTATTCTTTTTTGCCTTTTTAACAGCCCTGATTCTGAAAAGCAGTTTTTCAAGAATATCTTTTTGTTCTGGTGATAAGTGTTGATTGGAAATCAATACAGCCTGTGACTCAAGAATTACTTCCGCTTCCTGGAGTCCATTCATAAACAATGTACCGCCGCTGCTTACCAAATCAACTACAACATCTGCTAAACCAATTCCAGGTGCAATTTCTACAGAACCACTGATTTCATGGACAGTTGCATTGATGTTGTTTTTTTTGAGGTAATTTCCAACAACCAAGGGATAGCTTGTCGCAATCCGCTTACCCTCCAATGAAGATGCTCCTTCGTATGTAACAGATTTTGGAAGTGCCAGAGAGAGACGGCATTTCCCAAACCCCAATGCTTCCACAGTCGCAACCTTTCTGTTCTTCTCTGCAAGCACATTCTGACCCACAATCCCCAGATCCGCCACGCCGTCTTCTACATATTCAGGAATATCATCATCTCTCAGAAAAAAGACTTCGATGGGAAAGTTTTCTGAAGCAGTTCGCAACCTGTCTTTTACGTTGCGCAGGTCTATACCGCATTCTTTCAGCAAACCTATGGAGTCATCCGAAAGTCTGCCAGACTTCTGTATTGCAATTTTCAATGTCACCTCTTTATTCATGGTGTTCTTTTTTAAAATAAAAAAGGCTTACCAAAGGCAAGCCTGTATAATGTACATACCAACACGGCTCACCCCTTGGGAGAGAAATGATGATGATGCATGTTGAATAAAACTGTCATGAATCAAAGGTAAGATTCAAAAACATAATAGCCAAAAACAGAAAATGATTACTTTCGGGCATGAAAAAATCGATTGCTTTCTACCCTTTCCTTCAATTCTTTATTTACGCTATTTTGACTTCAATGCCATTGGCTTCAAATGCCCAATGGAAATTGGTTTGGAGTGATGAATTCAAGAGTGATGGTCTACCCGACCCCAGCAAATGGGGTTATGATGTAGGAGGACATGGATGGGGCAACAACGAACTTCAATATTATACCCAATCCAGAAAAGAAAATGCCAGGGTTGAAAACGGAAAACTCATCATCGAAGCCCGTCGTGAACCAATGGAAGGAAAAGAATACACTTCAGCCCGGCTCGTTACACGAGATATTGCTGCATGGTCGAGCGGAAAAATTGAGGTCAGTGCGAAACTGCCTGCAGGACTCGGAACCTGGCCCGCAATATGGATGCTGGCGAATACCAATCCACTTAAATGGCCAGATGATGGAGAGATTGACATCATGGAACATGTGGGATATGACCAGGGAACAGTGCACGCTTCTGTGCATACAAAAAAGTACAACCACATTATAGGAACACAAAAAACAAATAAGGTGTTCGTAAAAGATTGTTCCGAAACTTTTCATCGTTACCAATTGGAGTGGAACAACGACAGCATTAGAATAGGAATTGATGACAACTATTATTAC
>JBEAYH010000201.1:0-10669 GCA_041159435.1 Bacteroidota bacterium
GGGTGTAATTTTCTGTACTTGGCTACCAGTCCGTTTTTGTCAACGCATACATATGCTTTGAAAATATCTTCTTTGATATCTTTTTCAAATAATCCTGCTAATACAATTATGTTGTATTTGCTGGCAATTTCCTGAAGCTTTAGAATACTTGTTCCATCGGGAATTGGTTCTGCGATATCCAGCAATTGATCTTTATTAAGCTTTCTTGCAAAACTGTATCCTGTAATTGAGCATTCATGAAATACAATAATATCTGCACCTTCTGATGCTGCTTTTTGAGAAAGTTTTTCAATCACAGAGAGATTATATTTTTTATCTCCACTTTTGTTTTCAAATTGTGCAGTGGCAATTTTTATATGATTCATTTTGTAGTTTTTTCTAACTTTCCTAAAATTATACATTTTTAGAGAGTAGTTCATTTGAATAATTTATTTCAATTTCATTTCAAGAATATTCTCTTGTATTTCTATTGAAAATAAATCATAGACAGTATGAAAAAATTATATTTAATTCTACTTCCCTTTATCCTCATTAATTTTAATTTATATGCTCAAGATGCTGAAACTGAAATCAAGCATGTAATAAATGATTTATTTGATGGGATGCGCAATGCAGATTCTGTAAAGATTTTATCTCTGTTCACAAAAGATGCATTCATGCAGTCTGTTACGAAAAACAAAGAGGGGCAGACACTGGTAAAGCGAGATGAAGTTGCAGGGTTTGCATCATTTGTTGGGAAGCAGAAAAAAGGTGTTGCAGATGAACAGATTGTTTTTGAGTCAATTAAAATAGACGGCGACCTGGCATTTGCTTGGACGCCGTATACATTTATTTATAATGGGACATACAGCCACCGCGGTGTTGATGCCTTTTGTCTAGTAAAACTAGATGGCAAATGGAAAATTCAATACCTCATAGATACAAGAAGAAAGTAAACTGGTGTTATTGTGTCAGAAATACTTTCGCATAATTTATTTTTCTTGCATCCATGTGGGGCAGATGTGCCGTTAATTTTCTTTTGAATGCAGAATAATCTTTTGGTGCTTTAGGCGACCATGCAATTTCAGAGAGTGCCAATGCACGTGGGTAAGTCATGTACTCCGCATATTTGATATTGCTGATGTATTCTGTCCAAACATTCGCTTGAATTCCAACCACATGTTTTGTTTCTTCCTCAGTCAGCTCAGGCAAATCAGGTTCGAAGGAATATGATTTGGAAAGTGGGAGATTTCCTCCAATTGCAAGAGGTTCTGTTTTTGAATCACCTTGGTAATAATCAAGATAGAAAAAACTATTGGGCGACATCACTACATCGTGCTTTTGCTTTGCTGCTTCCACGCCACCTTTTACGCCTCGCCAAGACATCACCATTGCATTCGGTGAGAGTCCTCCTTCCAAAATTTCATCCCATCCGAGTAATTTTTTTCCTCTTGAAGTAACGAACTGATCAATGCGACGAATGAAATAACTCTGCAGTTCATCTTCGTCTTTGAGTCCAAGTTGTTTCATGAGGTTTTGGCAGAATCGGCTTTCTCTCCACTGTGTCTTTGGACATTCATCACCACCTATATGAATGTATTGTCCGGGGAACAATGCCATCACTTCAGTTAATACATCTTCCAAAAATTTGAATGTTTCTTCGCGAGGGGCAAGTACATCTTCCGAAACACCCCATCTTGTTGCAACCTGATATATTTTATCGGGATTGCATCCGAGTTGTGGATATGCTGCCAGCACAGCCTGTGAGTGTCCAGGCATTTCAATTTCAGGAATCACGGTAATGTATTTGCTAGCAGCATAAACAACGACCTCTTTGATTTGCTCTTGGGTATAGAAGCCTCCATGTGGTTTGCCATCAAATTTTCTGTCGCGGTAATGTCCCAGCATGGATTCTTTTCTAACAGAGGATATTTGCGTGAGCAAGGGATATTTCTTGATCTCGATTCTCCATCCCTGATCCTCCGTCAGATGCCAATGAAATGTATTCAACTTATATACAGACATGACGTCTAAAAATCTTTTGATGTCTTCCACAGAGAAATGGTATCTCCCCACATCCAACATAAGTCCGCGGTAACCAAATCTTGGCTCGTCTTCAATGGCACAATTCGGGACGCTGACTGTACCAGCCAATGCAACATCTCCGCTCATGGCTGGAGGCATCAATTGAAGCAATGTTTGTAATGCATAGAAAGCACCTGCACCGGTGCTCGCTTGTATATCAATTTTTTTGGAAGAAACTTTTAATACGTATGCTTCTTTGCCTATTGATGGATTCATGTTGAAGCTGATCGCAGCAGATTTCGCTTTGTTTATTGATAGTCCCAATGCACTCACTTTATTCGCTTGACTCACGAGCAGTGCCGCAACAGGCATAAATATTTCGTTTCCAACTGATACCGACATTCCCTTTTTCAACAGAAAAGCACCTTGCTGCGCCTGAAGCTTTTTCGGTTGTGGAATGATGTTGTATGATTGTTGTGCATGCAGGCCCAATGCCAATACGAGACTTACAACAGATGCGATGAATGATTTCATATGACTTTATTTATAGGTGATGCTAGTCCTCTACAAGATATCATATTTTTTACGATACCTGCTTTGAAAAAAGCCGTAAATTTCTGTTTCTTAATTTGATCGCATGCAAAAACTATTCATCCTTCTTTTTTTGGTCGCTTGTCAGGTATCATTGAGTGCACAAAGCATCAAAGCATTTGTTGGAGGTACTTTGATAGATGGGTTTGGGGGGAAGCCGGTATACAACAGCGTTGTCATTGTTGAAAACGATCGCATCAAAACAGTTGGCACTGTTGGCAGTACCATCATTCCAAAAAATGCAGAGATCATTTCAACAGAAGGGATGAGTGTGTTGCCCGGATTGTGGGACATGCATGTGCACCTGATGATCAATGGCCACAGCGACTATGATCATTGGGACAGTGCCTATATGAAAGATTTTGAAAAAGTGATCATGCCTGCTTCTGCACATCAATTGCTGATGGCGGGGGTTACGAGTGTGCGAGATTTAGGAGGACCATTGGAAGCGAGTGTCAATGTGAAGAGAAAAATTGATAGAGGTGAAATCCCTGGTCCGACACTGTATGTATCAGGACCATTTATTCAGCACAAACCCTATCCTCATACAGAAGCATATCGTTGGGGTGTAAATGGTGTGGAAGATGCTCGAGCCAAGGTGCGCAAGATTGCAGAGGCTGGTGTGAATGTTGTAAAATTGATCGATCAGGATCAAATGACATTGGAAGAGGCACAGGCAGTGGTGGATGAAGCACATAAATACAACTTGCCTGTAGTGGGACATTCTCATCGTCCAGATGAAATCAGGGTTGGAATGAAAATAGGAGTGGATTGTTTTGAGCATACCGGACTCGCATCCTCACCTGAGTATCCTGAAGACATCATGCAAATGATCAAGGAGCGAACTGCTCAGATGAACAAGGGTCCTTTTTTCTGGACGCCCACTGTAGAAGGATTGTATAACTATGAATATATCCGTGACAATCCTGAGAAATTGGATGATCCATCTTGGCATTTGGGATTGCCAAGTAATATCATTAGTGATATCAAAGCTTCTTTGAAATATCCATCCCGCATGTCTTATTTCCAGTTAACACCTGTTCGTCGTCCAACACTGGAGAAAAAAGTCAATCAGTTGAAAAATGCAGGTGTTGTTTTGTTGGTTGGAACAGACAGTGGCATTCCTATGAAGTTTCACAGTCAGAGTACATGGAATGAATTGGATGTTTGGGTGAACAAATTTGGATTTGATCCCATGTATGCTATCAAGGCTGCCACGTATTGGCCTGCAGTAGCCATGAGAGTTGACAAAGATTATGGTACCATCAGTGAAGGAAAGTATGCTGATATCATTGCTGTGAGGGGAGATGTATTGCGGTACATTGATTTATTGCAAAAGGTTGATATGGTGTTCAAGCATGGAAAAAGAGTAAAATGATATGAAGCATCTTTTTTTGTTTGCAGCTCTTCTGTATTTGTTGACAAGCCAGGTTCAAGTAATTGCTCAGCTGCCCCTGCCCAACAATGGCCGCATTGTTCGACACGAAAATTTTCAATCTAAGTATGTAAGTGCCAGGCATGTGGATGTCTGGTTGCCAGCAAATTATACATCATCCAACAAGTATGCTGTATTGTATATGCAGGATGGACAGATGTTGTTTGACAGCAGCATTACTTGGAACAAGCAGGAGTGGGGAGTAGACGAGATATTGTCGAGGTTGATGCAAAACAATCAGATACGTGATTGCATTGTTGTTGGAATATGGAATGGAGGTCAGCGCAGGCATGCAGAATATTTTCCTCAAAAACCCTTTGAAGCATTGTCACAGCCAGAGCAGGATTTGGTTTACAACGCATACAGGAGTGGAGGTCAATCTATTTTTGCCGGGATTTCTATTTCCTCAGACCTTTATTTACAATTTTTGACTGAAGAACTCAAGCCATTCATCGATCAAACATATTCCACTTTACCAGATCGCTCCAATACATTTGTTGCAGGCAGCAGCATGGGTGGATTGATTTCGTTGTATGCCTTGTGTGAATATCCGAAAGTGTTCGGAGGTGCGGCATGTCTATCTACACATTGGCCTGGTTTATTTTCTTTGGAAAACAATCCTGTACCTGCAGTATTTTTTTCATACTTAAAAAAACATCTTCCTTCACCCAAGCATCATCGTATTTATTTTGATCATGGTACTGAAACATTGGATTCGATGTATGCTTCATTGCAATTACAGGTTGATGAAATATTGAGAGAAAAGAGATACAAGTCAAGCCAATGGATCAGTCGTTCTTGGCCGGGACAGGATCATTCAGAGCGATCTTGGAGAAGCAGGCTGGAAGTTCCAGTTGTCTTTCTTCTAAAAAAGTAGAATTCGCATATCGTCTTTCATGCATTGATTATGGCAGTACCCGTATCGTTCCGTAGCCATTGCTTAATTTTCTGTTATTGAGTAAGTGATTGTACACTTTTCCCAGATTGAAATCAAGCACTTGTGCGACACCTATTCCATTTGCTTCATCCCATGTAATGAACAGCCTGTTTTCTCCGATGCTTTCCATGAAATAGGTCTCGTTTTCATATGCACCTTTTTCATCACCGGCCATTGCTTGCCAGTGCATGGTAGAGTCTGTGTCGAATGTAACATGGTAAATGGCCTCACCGTATTTGTATTCAATTGTTTTGCCTAAGAGATCTTTTGGTGAAATATTCTTAGGCTTTGTTTCCTGTTGTTTACATGCAAGGAATAATAAAATCAATGGAATGTATTTCATTGTTGTTAAGATTTGATGTGTGGTTTTATATTTCAGTGAATCAAATACATCGTATGTATTCCCATTTTTCTTGTCATTTTCGATTTTTAAACATGTCATAGCGTTTCCACATCAGTTATATCTCATAGAGCTCTAGCGGAAGTCCGTCAGGGTCGGAGAAGAATGTAAATTTTTTGTTGGTGATCTCATCTATACGAATTGGTTCGCAGCTAACTCCATGTGCAGCGAGTGCAGCAATGGATGCCTCAATATCTTTAACACTGAATGCCAGATGTCTTAGGCCACAGGATTCAGGACGCGAATTTCTAGCGGGTGGATTGGGAAATGAAAACAATTCAATTGTATAAATATCTTGAATGGCAAGATCTAATTTATATGAATCTCTTTCCGCCCTGTATGTCTCTTTAACAATATTGCATCCCAATACCTCCGTATAGAATCTTTTTGAAACTTGGTAATTAGAACAGATAACAGCAATATGATGAACTGATTGTAATTGTGGATTTGTCATGGTTAAATTTAGTAATCATAATGGAAATAGCATCTGGTAATTTGGATCTCATCTTCTATAATTCTGTAGACTACCCTGCACCCTTCATCTATGCTTCTTTAGGCAATGCTGGTATAATTAAATCTTAATGGCTCAGGCATTTCAATAACTTCATATTGATTTCTGGAGATGTCTTTCAGTAACTCGTTTATATGTTTCACATTTTGCTTATCGTTTCTCAAAAGATGTAATCTTCCCAGGATAACTCAGTAAAAACAAATTTCATTTGTCAGCTAATTTTTTGACCAACTTAGAACCTGGTTTCAATGCTTCAATGGTGTATTAACCCTCTAAATTGAGCGACTTAATTGTTCTTACAATTCTGTCCAGCCATTTAGGGGTCAATACACTTCCCCGTAGAGCTCACTTTCGTTTCAATTGAACAATGCATATTTCATTTCAATAAAATATATTTACATACTGTCAAAAAAGGCTACCACTTACCTGTTGCGTATGAAAAGCTTAATAAAATATTGCATCCTTTCATTTGGAATTCTTTTTTCACCGGATTTTTCGAGTCCTGTTTTTGCTCAAAATCAACTCCTGACCACAGCATTTTGTCAAGAGATTTTTCCCCGACAGTCCCAGCATGTCCACGGCAGCAGTTTGGTGGCTCTGCCGAATGGCGACTTACTTGCTGTTTGGTTTCAGGGTTCGGGTGAACGCACTGCTGATGATGTGGTTCTGATGGGATCTAGAAAATCCATGGCCTCCACCACCTGGTCTGCTCCCTTTTTGATGGGAGATACCCCGGGAATTCCAGATTGCAACCCAGTGCTCTTCCTCAATGGGAAAAATGAACTCTTCCTTATTTGGATCGCTGTGTTAGGAAATCGATGGGAACAATCTATTCTTCGGGTTCGGCGAAGTTTGGAGTATTCATCTCAAGGATCTCCTACCTGGCATTGGCAAGATAATATCTTGTTGAAACCAGGAGATGATTTTGCAGAGGAGGTGAAGTTAAAGTTCAAAGATCTTCCGAATTCCGATTTGGCTTGGGCTGAATATGCACCTGCTTATGAGCGTATGATTCATGAAGCAAGTATGGATACAAAAAAAAGAAGCATTGGCTGGATGACACGGATCAAGCCTTTGGTAGAAAATAATCGAATTGTATTGCCGCTGTATTCTGATGGCTTCAATTTTTCGTTGATGGCCATCTCTGAAGATGATGGAAACACCTGGTTTCCAAGTAAACCTCTTGTTGGCAAGGGCCCCATACAACCCGCTCTTGCCCGCAGAAAAAACGGGGATATCGTTGCCATGCTGAGGGATTCGGGAGATGGACCTGCAAGGATTCAGCAGAGTATTTCCAAGGACAATGGTATTTCCTGGACAGCAGCCCAAAAGACTGAATTTCCCAATACGGCCAGTGTGGAACTCTTAGCCCTCAAGGATGGACGCTGGTGGATGGTTGGAAATGATATTTCCAACGGCAGGTATAGGCTTGCGCTCTGGATTTCTTCTGATGAGGGAAAAAGCTGGTCGGTCCCGCGTTATCTTGAAAATGATCAGTCCAAATCCGGAAGCTTTTCTTATCCTTCACTCATCCAAGATTCAAGCGGGAAAATTCATCTCAGCTATTCCAGCCATTTACCCAAAGGCAAAACCATCCAATATCTTCAGCTTGATCCTGAAAAAATTTACTAGTAGCATGACACGAAAATCGCTTCATCTTTTTTTGATAGGAATCCTGTTTAACGCAGCAACAGTTCTTGCCCAGCAAAGTCCGCAGATCCATTCCGATAAACCGTTCAAGCAGGATTTTTCCATCAAGTATCCAGGTAAGGTTGAGGCTAGCGAACGCTTCAGTCTAGCAGTCGAAAGAAATGGAATCGTTCAGTTGGTTGAAAACGGAAAACTGCTCCGGCCGGCTTATGGAGCATTCCAGCAGGACGGCAAGCTTGTACCCGATCAGTCCTACCTGCCCATGAAAGACAAGCAAATCCTCGCAATCAACAACCATGAAGGCCAGTTGGTGTATCTGAGTGACAAGGTCATCATGAGTAATGCCTGGGCAGGTGACTTGTATCTTCCGCATGGATTAATGAAGGCCTATGCTTTTGTAGGCGGAAAGCAAATGGATTTTGTGGCAGTGGGATTTGGACAGATCCACTACTTGAAAAAAGATTTAAAAACAAGCCCATTGCAAGTCAAGCAACAAATCATTGATCTTCGGTATGATGAAAGAAGAAATCGTTTTTTGCTTCTACACAAAGATGGGATCTTGGGATTTACTCCCGAGGGAAATAAAGTGAGCGAACTTTTTACAGGCCAAGGTTTAAGCTCCTTTGATTTAGACCCGACGAAAGATTTGGCGGTCGTAGGAACACACAATGGTTTCTTTACCTTGGATTTATCAGACTTCAAGTCTTCTGCACGAATCACTAAGTTGCCATGGCCGGAAATCTCTGCAGTGGAAGTGGACGGTGACGACTATTGGTTTGGCAGCAAGAAAGGAGCATTCCGCCTAAAAAAATCAGGAGAAATATCGTACTACTTCGGTGAGCGTTGGCTACCGGGAGAGCAGGTATTGGATTTAGCTATTGAAGGAAATGAAGTACATATCCTAACTGAAAACGGATTGGGTACGATTATTTTTCAGGAAATGACTCTGGCTGAAAAAGCAAAGCTGTTTGAAGATCAGGTTCGGAAGATGCATATTCGGCATGGGTTCAATGCCTCCCTTCTAATGAGTGAAAAAGGAAAGCTTCCCACAGGCAGGCTCAAGGATTCCGACAATGATGGGTTGTGGACTTCGATGTATTTGGCAGGAGAGGCCTTTCGGTATTCAGTGACAGGCTCTCAGGATGCCTTAGCCAATTGCAAAGAATCTCTTCTTGCCATGGAGCGTCTGTACACCGTCAACCCGTTAAATGGTTTCCCTTCACGCTCCTTTGAACGAAGTGGGTACATTGAGAAATTAGATGATCCGGATCGCTGGCAGCATGCTACTGATCCCGAGTGGGACTGGAAAGCGACCACCAGCAGTGACGAAGCGATAGGACATGTTTTTGTCTTTGGCGTTCTGGCCGAACTCGTGGAGGATGCCTGGATCAAATCCAAATCCATTGAATTGTTGGAAAGCCTGATGGATCATATTGTAAGAAACAACCTGTACTTAATTGATTTTGATGGAAAGCCCACCCTTTGGGGGAAATGGCATCCTGACTATGTTAATGGGTTTCTCCCACAAATTGGAGACCGAAAACTAAATTCTTCCAACATTGTTGCCATGCTGCAGACGGCATTTCATTTTACAGGAAAAAAAATCTACAAAGACAAAGCCTATGAGTTGATGGAAAAATACGGATACCTTGAAAATCTGATGCGCCCTATGTCAGAGATTGGTGAGGCAGGTGATGGAAGTGGAGATTTGAGCAAACTACTCTCTGATTCTTGGAATCATTCCGATGATGAAATGTATTTCCTAGGTTATTGGGGGCTGTATCGATATGCGTTTACACCAGAGTTGAAAGAGAAATACAAAAAAGCGATTATAGATCATTGGCAAGCAGAGCGTCCTGAAAAAGAGGCCCTATGGAATATTTTTACCGCCATGGTACAGCCGGAAAATTTTGATCTTCATGAATCGATCTGGTTTTTGGAAAGACATCCTATAGACCTGATTGATTGGCAAACGCAAAACAGCCACCGACAGGACCTTGAACTTCTCTCTCCAAATTTTAGAACGCAGACTACAAAGAGTGTTTTGCCACCATCAGAAACAAGGATTGCCCGACACAATGCCAATCGATTTACTTTGGATGGAGGAAGTCAAGGTTTAACTGCCTACAGTGCGGGTGACATCTGGCTCTTACCCTACTGGCTTGGCAGGTACCTCAAGGCGATTCAATAAGCATTGAATAATAAAAAAAGAGCTATGTTATTTCACAACTCTTTTTTTATGCAGCTCCCCTTTTCAACGAAAGATGCAATTATAATAATATGATTGAGTTTGTGAATAAGGAAATTGAAGCGTTGAACTTCCTGCAATTTTACAACAAGGACTTAATTGTATCTCTGAAAATCAAGAAGAGAAAGACAAGTACGCCCACGATAATTTCATTTCGGTACTTTTTAAGAAATTGAACTAGCTTATTCATAAAACATAAAAAAAGGTTACACTATAAAAGTATAACCTTTTTATCAATACAGCTCCCCTTATTGACGAAAGATGCAGCTATAATGCGATGATTGAGTATGTGACAATCTTTAAAATGAAGGGTTAAATTTCTAGAAAAGTGACATAGAACTACACATTTAATAGGGATGTCTACTACTTTTAAAGTGACACATTTTTACCATCATTGCCTTTCCATTGCTCCATAACTTCAGGGGCTGGTCTTGCATTGATTCCTTCTCCATAAACTGTGGCAGTACCGTGGGTGTAGAATGCTTCCCAATCAACACCTTGTGGGTCAGTTATCCAACTCTTTTGAGATTTTGAATAGCAACAAGTACATTCACCTTCTTCTCTAACTGTACCCTTTGCTTTTTGCATATTTTTATAGACTTCTTGCAATTCTGCTTCGTTCTCTAATTGCAAACCCAAATGCTCAATCCCGTTTTCGCTGTGTCCTGTGGAAATCGCATAATTTATTCTAGGGTCTTCCAGCATCCATTTTGCATAGTCTGATTTTACAACAGTTGGCTGTGTGTTAAATAAAGCATTATAAAATTCAATGCTTTCATTAAGGTTTTTTACTCTTACGTGAACGTGAAATCTTTTCATTTTTCTGCATTTAAATAGTGAATAATTTTAAATTCACAATCAAGACGCAGATGGTATAAAAAAGATGCAAATTA
>JBEAYH010000016.1:0-5154 GCA_041159435.1 Bacteroidota bacterium
TTTCTCAGGGCACAGTGAAGGCCAATGGCGAGCGTTTTGGGGATACCCGCAGATTTGGGTTGAACCTCAGGTATAATTTTGGTATCCGCAAGAAAGAAAAAGAAGAGGGGATGATGGATCAGTTGGGCAATGCAACTCAGCAGTGATTGTTCAAAGTTGAGATTTCCAGATTAATATTTTCGATTTTTACAATAAATTGCTAGCATGAAATTATTTATTTCAATTGCAGGCTTGGTTTTATTGATTCTCACCGAGATACTGCGTGTATATTTTATCATGCCTTTCCCTGGCAGTCAGCAGTCTAATTCAGTAGATATTGCTTATTTTATCGGGAGCAATATTCATTATATACGTCTGATATTATTGGGACTGATCATTTATCCATTTTATCGGGTTTTGCTTTTCCCCAGTAGGAAGTATAAAATAGTTCTGTTTGTTTTTGTTGCTCTATATGGGGTGGTGTTTTACTTATTTAACTTCCGATTTTTGGCTGAAACAATGTTTTATCAGCCCAAGGTCATCAGTTTTGCAACTGCAAATTCAAGCAAAGTTTCACTGGACAAATTGATTATTGGAATAGAGATCAATGGTGCTACAAAAGCTTATCCCATTCAGTATATTGGTTATCATCATCAAGTGAGAGATACCATGGGTAATCAACCTGTCATGGTAACCTATTGTACAGTTTGCAGAACTGGAAGAGTTTTTAACCCATTTGTTAATGGTAAAAATGAACAATTTCGATTAGTGGGTATGGATCATTTCAATGCCATGTTTGAAGATGCCACAACCAAAAGTTGGTGGCGACAGGTTTCGGGGGAAGCAGTGACGGGTCCTTTAAAAGGCGAAAGACTGAAAGAAATTCCTTCAAAGCAAATGCGACTTTCTTCTTGGCTAGAGTTGCATCCATCTTCACTTATACTTCAGCCAGATTCAAATTTTAAATCAGATTATGATGATTTGGCAAAATTTGATGACGGCACGATTAAAAGTGGATTGGAAAAACGTGATTCATCTTCATGGAAAGAAAAATCTTGGGTGGTAGGAATTAAATCGGGCCCACATTCAAAAGCATATGATTGGAATGAGTTGGTTTCAACAATGATCGTAGAGGATTCTTTGCCCGGACTGGATATCTTGCTTTTGTTGGAAAATGACAAAGTCTCATTTCATGCCTTTAGTCGAAAAGTAAATGATCTTGAACTCCACTTTACAAAAAACAACGATGGGATGCTTATTGACAATATAACATCCTCTGTATGGAATATGAAAGGAAAATGTATTTCTGGAAAATTCATTGGGGCTCAACTGGCAAGCATTCCTGCATATCAGGAATTTTGGCATTCATGGAGAACTTTTAATCCTTTGACATTAAGATAAATTCGATTATTTATCTCTATTATAAATAATTTAGTGTGACCAATATCACAAAAATATTTATTGAAATCCTTCATTTTTATACTTCTCAATTATTGAATTAAAAAATTAAAAAATGACAATCATTGAATTGATTAAACAACCCTGGCCTTGGTATGTTGCAGGTCCAATCATTGGACTCATGGTTCCAGCTCTCCTCATTTTTGGCAACAAGACTTTTGGAATCTCCTCATCCCTTCGCCATGTTTGTGCAGCATGTATGCCAGCAAAAATTCCTTTTTTTCAATATGATTGGAAAAAAGAAGTATGGAATTTATTTTTTGTGCTTGGAATTTTTCTAGGGGGTATTGTGACTGCCATGTATTTTAAAAATGATGCTGCAATCATTGTCAATCCCTCACTTGTAAATGAACTATCAGGCTATGGTCTCACAGAGATCAACGGATTGGTGCCTGAACAATTGTTTGCTTGGAGTGAGGTGTGGACTCCACGCGGGTTGATCATGATGGTATTTGGAGGATTTTTAGTTGGCTTCGGTACACGTTATGCGGGTGGATGCACATCTGGTCATGCCATCATGGGACTTTCTAACTTGCAATTGCCTTCATTGATTGCTACCATTTCTTTCATGGTTGGTGGATTTATCATGGCGAATTTGATTCTTCCATATATCTTATCTCTATAAAAATTTAATATGAATAACAATATAAAAGATTCTAATACTGATTTTGAAGTAAGATCACTTGACGCGATGTGTGTGAATGATGAGCAAGTGAATACGCCTACCTGGCATAATCTGAAGTACCTGATTTTCGGTATGTTTTTTGGTATTGTACTGATTAAAGCAGAAGTTGTTTCATGGTATCGTATACAAGAAATGTTCAGACTGCAGAGTTTTCACATGTTCGGTGTAATTGGCTCTGCTGTTGCAGTTGGCGCACTATCTGTGTTTTTAATCAAGAAGTTAAAGATCAAAACCATCAATGGCGAAGAAATTATTCTTCCTGAAAAAACATTCAACAAGGGGCAGATTTATGGTGGCTTGTTGTTTGGATTTGGATGGGCCATGACTGGCGCTTGTCCGGGTCCGCTTTTCGCTCAATTGGGTTATGGCGCAACAACGATTGCAGTTACTATTCTGGCAGCGATTGTTGGAACATGGGTGTACGGTAAATTCAGAGATCAGTTGCCACATTAAGCATAAGCTTTATTAAAATAGCCCTTATGAATTTCATAAGGGCTATTGTATTATCATGACTCAAGCAGGTTATCTGAATTCATAACCGAATCCCATTAATTGAGTAAGCAATGTATTTGGTGCATCGGTTGCTGTACATCTTCCTTCAAGTTTTGGTGCAATGGGGGAGTGAATGTTCAGGTATTCTTCAATTACACTGTGCAATGTTGCACCTAGTCTCTTTGGTTCACTAACTCCTTCAACACGGCAGATGGTTGTATCTGGGTCACCATCTCTCTCACAAGCAACAAAGCTGTAAATTTTTTCAAGATCCAGGGGCTTCCCGCCAACTTTTATCCAGTTCACTCTTTTCCCTGCTTCTTTTCCAATAGTGAAGTTTACTTCCATCCCTTTGAATCGTACAACCCATCCACCAAATCTTTTACCGGGATCTTTTGCGAAAGCATTTTGTAATTCTTTTTCCATCCATCCCAATAATTGTTTGCCGGTGATTTTTCCAGTCTTGGCTTCACTATCAACTGGTAACATATTCCATAAAAAGTCGACAGTAATTTCTGCTTCGCCAGTTTTTGGATCTGGTACAAGAGGGGGACAAAAACGGAAGCCATTGCTAAGCGCTATATCTGGCTTGAACTTCCACATGATAGCATCTGTGATGAAATTATCCATTGGTGTTTCAATGACATAATATCTCATCAATGGTGTTTTGGTTTTACCAATAACTCTATTCAATTCATTCTTATAGGGCTCCCTTGCTTTATCTACCAACCTTTTCATTTCTTCATCTTCTTTGTATAAGCTTGGATCTACATCATGCAATTGGTAGGTATGATCTTTGATTTTACCATTTTCAATTACTATATCCATTTGTGCAATAAAGGAACCAAATGCACCAGGTTCAGTAACTTTTGTATGAAGACCTTGTATTGGTGTGCGCACTCGCTCATGTGTGTCTGCACCTAGAATATAATCTACGCCTTTTACCTCTAGCATATTGGCGAGGCCCACTTGCTGTGCCAATCCCATATGTGTAAGCAGGAATACCGTGTCACATTTTTCATACTCACGAAGAATTTTTATATACTTCGCAACGTTCGACTCAGGTAATGTGAATTGTATCCCATCGCTGTATGCAGGAGATTGTCTTTTTGGAGTAAGTGGATCGTTGTATCCAATGAATCCAAGTTTAATTCCTCCGATATATTTTATATAATAAGGCGGAAATATCAAATCGCCGTTCAGCTCATCATTTGTTTTATGGTACATGTTTGCACAAACCTTCACGCCATCGTAAGCAAACATATCTTTCATCATCATTTCTTTTCCATAAACAACTTCCCAGTTACCAGGAAGCATGATGTCATAGCCAATATTGTTCATAAGCGGAACAATTGCTCTGCCCTGTGACATTGCAGCAACACCACTTCCTTGGAAACAATCACCGCCATCAATTAATAATGTATTTGATTTGTTTTGATTGCGGATGGTATTAATCATTGTTTTGAGCGTGGCAAATCCTCCGCGTTTTTTGAATACATTCTTTCCATTCTCTACAAAAAATTCATCATGCGTTAGTAACTGTGAATGGATATCTGCTGTATGCAGCAAAGTTATTTTTGTTGCTTTACCATCTTTGACTGCTTTGTTTTCACCCATTGATTTTGACTTGTATGCCGCATCTTCGTTGTTGAGTGCAGATGCTGCCAATGGTGTGCTGATCAATCCACCTCCAATGCCTAATCCCAGTCCCATTTTAGTTGACCTTCTTAAAAAATCTCTCCTGCTGTTTTCTGAAAGTTGTACATGCATTTCTTTTTCAGCCTTGCTGATGTTTTCAGAAGAGCATCCGCTGCATGTACAGTTGTTGATGTGTTTATTACTCATGATGAGATTGTATAATTAGTAAAGTATTCAGTAAAAAACTAAGCAGTTTTTTTTGCCATTTGTTTTTTTCTTGCTTCGATGATTGGTTTGAAAGGACCGTACTTGTGTTGTACTTCTGTGAATCCATCCGTATATGGACCAAAAGGGTGATCAATTGGTTTTTTGGAAATATTTGGCCAGTCTTTGCTGAGATCTTTGCTTGGTCTAGGTTTTGAATTCACGAATGCAGCTACATCCCATGCTTCTTCATCTGTTAATGCCGGAGCGTTGTGAGAGGCTTGATTGAGCGGCATATTATCACGCACATATCCCGCAAATCTTGATAAACGAAAAAGTCCTGCACCACTGTTATAGCTGTTGGATCCCCATAGTGGAGGATAAGTATAACTTTTCCCATCTGCCGCCATCAGTCCCTCGCCGTTGGGGCCATGGCATGATTGGCATTTTGCATTGTAAACGATATTTCCTTTCTCAGGACTCGCTGCACGATCAAGATAGGATGGAGGTTGGATACCACTTCCAACAGGGATACTGTCTTTTGGAACAGCATATCCAACCCATTTGATGTAAGCGATCATGGCTTGCATTTCTCTGCTGTTGCTGTCGAGTGCTTTCCCATTGAGACTCCTCTCCATGCAATCGCTTACTCTTTTGTATACTGTTTCAATGCTTCCACTGCGGTCGCGAAATTTTGG
>JBEAYH010000107.1:0-4880 GCA_041159435.1 Bacteroidota bacterium
CCTTGTAAAGAGCTCTAAAGTAGGGATCGTGCAGATCTTTGACAAAGCGAATCGCCTCACCAGTTGATTTCATTTCTGGCCCCAGTTCTTTGTTTACTCCGGGAAATTTATCAAAACTGAAAACAGGCTCCTTGATGGCAAAGCCATTCAATTTTTTCTCAAAAGTAAAATCAGTCAGTTTATGTGTTCCCATCATCACTTTGGTGGCAATATTGAGGTAGGGGATTTGATATGCTTTTGCAATGAAAGGAGTGGTTCTCGAAGCACGGGGATTGGCTTCGATGACATATACCTTGCCGGCTTTGATGGCAAATTGAATATTGATGAGCCCACGGATATCCAATGCTCTTGCAATTTTTTCTGCATAGTTTTCCATGCTGCTTACTTCCATGGGACTTAAATTGAATGCGGGCAATACTGCATTGCTGTCTCCGCTGTGAATTCCCGCTGGTTCAATATGTTCCATTACTCCCATGACATGGAAATTTTCGCCGTCAAAAATTGCATCAATCTCCGCTTCTTGGCATCTGTCCAGAAAGTGATCGATCAATATTTTATTTCCAGGAATATGTTTTAATAAACTCACAACAGCTGATTCAACCTCTTCATCATTGATTACAATTCTCATTCTCTGTCCTCCAAGAACATAAGATGGTCTTACCAAAACAGGATAACCTACTTTGTTTGCAACTTCTACTGCCTCGTCAACCGTAAATGCAGTTCCATATTCAGGGTAAGGGATATCAAGTTTTTTCAGCATGTCACTGAATCTTCCTCTGTCCTCTGCAATATCCATATTGTCGTATGAGGTTCCAATGATTTTGATTCCCTTCTTGTGTAATTTTTCTGCAAGCTTGAGTGCTGTTTGTCCACCTAACTGAACAATAACTCCTTCGGGTTTTTCGTATTCAATCAGTTCCCAAAGGTGTTCCCAAAAGACAGGTTCGAAATACAATTTATCTGCTATGTCAAAATCTGTTGAAACAGTTTCAGGATTGCAATTGACCATGATAGCTTCATAGCCGCATTCCTTGATAGCGAGCAAGCCGTGCACACAACAATAATCAAACTCAATTCCTTGTCCGATTCTATTTGGACCGGAACCCAGCACAATGATTTTTTTCTTGTCGCTTATTTTGCTCTCATTGGTTCCTTCGTTTTCAAAGCTGCTGTAGAAATAGGGTGTTTTTGCTTCAAACTCTGCCGAGCAGGTATCAACCATTTTGTATACTCTTCTGATTCCTGCAGCTTTTCTTTTTTCATACAGTGCATCATCATTGCCATCCTGCATGATTTTACAGATTTGCTCATCACTGAACCCGTGTTGCTTTGCTTTTTTGATCAGTTCTATCGGCAGGCTGTCAAATTTATATTTTGAAATTTCTTTTTCAATATCAACTATCTTTTGAATTTCATAAATGAACCACGGATCAATTCTGGTTGCCTGACAAACCGTTTTCACACTGATTCCCATCATCAATGCATCTTTGATACGGAATATTCTGTCCCATTTAGGAGTTTTCAGGTATTCAATGATTTCATCTGCATGCATAAGGCTTTTTCCATAGTATCCAAGTCCCACGGCATTGTTCTCCAAACTCTGACAGGCTTTCTGGATGGCCTCTGTGAAACTTCTTCCGATGGACATGACTTCGCCTACAGATTTCATTTGCAGACCCAAGGTGTCGTTGGCTCCTTTGAATTTATCGAAGTTCCATCTTGGCACTTTTACAATCACATAATCCAATGCAGGCTCAAAATAGGCAGACGTTGTTTTGGTGATTTGATTTTTTAATTCATCCAAACTGAATCCAAGTGCCAGTTTCGCTGCGATTTTGGCAATGGGATAACCTGTTGCCTTGGACGCCAATGCAGAGGATCGGCTGACCCTGGGATTGATTTCAATTGCAATGATTTCCTCTGTTTCAGGATTCAATGCAAATTGAACATTGCAGCCGCCTGCAAAATTTCCCAAATCGCGCATCATGCGAATCGCAGTATTTCTCATCAGCTGAAAAGCTGTGTCACTCAATGTCATGGCAGGCGCAACAGTGATAGAGTCGCCTGTATGCACACCCATGGGATCAAAGTTTTCAACCGTACAAATGATGGCAACATTGTCCTTCGCATCCCTGAGCAATTCCAATTCAAACTCTTTCCATCCCAGTACTGCTTTTTCAACCAGCACTTCATGAATAGGAGATGCATTGAGTCCACGGTTCAGTGCCTCATCCAAAAACTCTTTGCTATGAACAAATCCGCCACCGGTTCCTCCAAGTGTAAAGGAAGGTCTGATGACGAGGGGAAATCCAATTTCTTGGGCGAATTCTTTTCCTTCCAAAAATGAATTGGCAGTTTTAGCAGTAGCAACTGGAATTTTCATTTCAATCATCCACTGGCGGAAAAGCTCCCTGTCCTCAGCCTTGTTGATTGCTTTGATATCTACTCCTATCAATTTCACATTGTATTTTTCCCAGAGGCCGATTTCCTCCGCTTCCTTTGCCAGGTTCAATGCTGTTTGTCCGCCCATGGTCGGCAATACTGCATCAATCTCATTTTCTTTTAAAATCTGCTCTATGCTCTCAACGTTAAGAGGCAGCAGGTATACTTTGTCTGCCATCATGGGGTCGGTCATGATGGTAGCGGGATTTGAATTGATGAGAATCACCTTGACGCCTTCTTCTCGGATACTCCTGGCTGCCTGTGAACCAGAATAGTCAAATTCGCAGGCCTGGCCGATTACGATGGGACCAGAACCAATGATGAGCACCGAACGAAGAGATGAATCTTTTGGCATGATTTAGATTTGTATGGACACAAAAAAACCGGGACGTACCCGGGGGGCAAAGGTATGGTTTGACGGCTATTTTCAAATGGAAATATTCGAAAATAGGAGCTGAATCAATTGAATGTTGAAATATGGTGGGTAATTAGGCCTGTTGATGAAAGGCAGCCATTTCATAATCCTCCACCATGGTGTGCTTACCTGAATGGGGGAATCCAATGGCATCGGAAAGTGGATCCTGATGGGATCTCTTTTTGGAACGGATGCCTTTTGCAAACTTGTTCCAGATGAAAGCGAAAAAGTAAACTGCTTTTTTCATACTTAGTATATTATAGACAATCAAACAACTCAAAAAGTTGTCTGCTGATGCATATTTTTTTAAAAAGGCTACTTGTAAACTAGATTTGCTGCATGCAAAAGTCATTTTTCCTGTTCAGCTTCAACCTGATTGCAGTCCTTTTTACCATTGCTCAGCAATCCCCATCAAGCAGCAATCTCACCTATCCGCTTTTTATCAAACCCAAGCTGAATGCCAGTTTTGGAGAAATGCGGCCAAACCATTTTCACATGGGCTTAGATTTAAGTACAGAGGCAAAAGAGAATTTACCGGTAAGGGCTCCAGCTGATGGATACATTGCAAGAATTAAAATTGAGGAGGGTGGATTCGGCAGAGCGATCTACATCAATCACCCCAATGGCAGAACCACTGTTTATGCACACATGAACAGATTTTTGCCCGCAGTTGAAACATATATTGAAAAAAAACAATACGAAAAGGAGACCTGGAAGATTGATTTGCAGGTGCCTGCAGGGATGTTCCGTGTTCAGAATGGCCAATTGATTGGATACAGTGGAAATACAGGTTCTTCTGAGGGACCGCATCTCCATTTCGAGTTGAGGGACACCCAAACGGAGCACTGCCTGAATCCACTCAGCAATGGAATTTCAATCGCAGATCATACTGCTCCTGAACCAAAGCAATTGGCATTCTACGATTACGAGAAGAGTATTTATGAGCAAAGTCCCACGCTGGTAGCCCTTGTAAAAAAAGGGACTGTTTATCTTCCTGTCCGACCCATTGAATTGCCTTTTGAAAAAGTGATGGTGGGAATTGTTGCAATGGATCGTGCAGATGCAAGTCCCAATCCAAACGGAATTTATCAAGCCATGATATTGCAAGGTGCACAAAGAATTACCGGATTTACACTTGAAAATATCTCCTATGATTTCACCAGGAATCAAAACGGACATATTGATTATCCACACAGGTTCAAAGGAGGCAATTATATTCAAATGCTTCATCGTCCTAAATTTTTTCAAGCGCATATATATGCTTCACACACAGGCACATCTTTTTTGGTGAATACCCAAACCAACACCAGCTATGAAATAGAAGTTCTCGATGTACATAAAAACAAATCACTCGTTTCTTTCAGCATCAGAAAATCGGGCTTACCGGTAAAACAGTCACTGGATGGTCAGCTCATTTCCCACAGCAAAAAGAATATTTACCAAAAAAATGGGATCAAATTCGAGTTTCCCTCTGATGCTTTTTATGATTCCTTCCACATGAATGTTTTATTTACCGCGGTTTCAAATCCTCTTGAGAAATCATCATCCTATCAGGTACAACCTCATTTCATACCTGTCAACAATTTTTTTCGGGTAAGCATTCAATCTTCAAACGGAGTCATTGATACATCAAGGTTGTTGATCAGAAAAATATTTAAAAACAAGTCGGAGGTTAAAAAGGCAGTGTCAGATGGATTTGGATTTTCTGCCATGTTCAGAGAGTTGGGCACATTTCAACTGATTGAAGACCGAGAGCCTCCTGTTGTTCGTTTTAATCTTCAGCAGGGTGCTTCCATAAAAAAAGGTCAGCTGCTTTCAATTGCCGTTGCAGACAACAACAAATCAATCAGATCCATTGAGGTTAGGTGTGACGGGAAGTGGCTGATGTTCAAGCCCACTGGCATGCAACACACCTATCGTGTAGATGATCACCTTCCAACTGGTGAACATTTATTAACTGCCGTTGTTGTAGATGAGGCTGGAAACAAAACTGTAGCCCAGCTCCAGTTCAAAAGAATATAGC
>JBEAYH010000122.1:0-4322 GCA_041159435.1 Bacteroidota bacterium
ACAGAAACCTCGGTACCAGCTTCTACTTATCTGAAATAGTTGTGAAAGGAGAAATTCTTCCAAACGAAGGCGGATCTGCCATTCTTTTCCAGCACCTGTTTTGGTTCCTGGGTCACCCTGAAGTATATATTATTCTTTTGCCAGCGATGGGAATGGTTTCAGAAATTCTTTCTGTGAATTCACGCAAGCCCATCTTTGGTTATTTGGCGATGGTTGGTTCATTGTTTGCAATTTGTATTCTTGCCTTCCTCGTGTGGGCACACCATATGTTCGTAACCGGATTGAATCCATTCCTTGGAGCATTCTTTGTGTTGCTGACTTTGTTGATTGCCGTTCCTTCTGCGATCAAAGTGTTCAACTGGATTACAACGATTTGGAGAGGTAATATCAGATTCACACCAGGCATGTTGTTTGCGATTGGATTTGTGAGCTTGTTT
The DNA here is from genome assembly GCA_041159435.1 of Bacteroidota bacterium. GTDB lineage: Bacteria > Bacteroidota > Bacteroidia > Chitinophagales > Chitinophagaceae > Pollutibacter. The sequence continues at coordinate 438 of JBEAYH010000122.1, forward strand.
ATTTCAGGTGGATTGACAGGTATCTTCCTTGGAAACTCTACATTGGATATTCATTTGCATGATACATATTTTGTAGTTGCACACTTCCATATTGTAATGGGTGTTGCATCTTTCTTTGGCATGTTTGCAGGAGTGTATCATTGGTTTCCTAAAATGTATGGCAGGTATTTGAATACCACCATGGCCAATATTCACTTCTGGGTAACGTTCATTGGTGCATACCTTATTTTCTGGCCGATGCACTACCAAGGTTTGGCAGGATTGCCGCGCCGTTATACAGATTTCAGCAACTGGCAATCATTCAATCAGTTTGCTGACATGAACAGATTCATCAGTACCGTGGCGATGGTTGTATTTGCTGTACAGCTGTTGTTTGTATTCAATTTCTTCTATTCCATATTCAAAGGAAGAAAAGTGAAATCACAAAATCCATGGGGTGCAAATACATTGGAGTGGACAACACCGATCAATCCTGGTCACGGCAACTGGCCTGGTGATATTCCGGAAGTCCACAGGTGGGCATATGATTATGGAAAGGATGGAAGAGATTTCATTCCACAAACAGAGCCTGTTGGTGCGAATGAGTCAGCTCATTGATAAATTGAAGATTCGATCAGTTGCAATACAACTGATTAAAAAAATATTGTGATGCAAACCAATGAAGTGAAGAGCGGTCCTGCATCCATCATTCGAAGCAAGCTGAAAGATTATCAGCAGCTGATGAAGTTCACCTTGAGTTTCACAGTTGTTTTCTCTTCGGTTGTTTCCTACCTGATGGTACCTGGCATTGAGTTTGATATCATTTCAGTTCTTTTACTTTTTGCTGGTGGCATGCTTGTAACAGGAGCAGCAAATGCCATCAATCAGATTGTTGAAAAAGATACCGATGCCAAAATGAAGCGTACAGCATCAAGACCTGTTGCTTCAGGAAGAATGCACATCGATGAAGCTGCAACTTTCTCAGTTGTAGCAGCAGTCTTTGGTATATTCATCATCGGACTCTGGTTCAATTGGATGGCTGCTGGAATTTCAGCATTCAGTCTTTTTTTATATGGCTTCGTTTATACGCCATTGAAGAAAGTACACTCCATATCTGTATTGATCGGCGCGATTCCAGGCGCACTTCCTTGTTTGATAGGATGGGCTGCGGGGGATCCACTGCTGGGCATGGGAGGATGGGTATTGTTTGCATTGCAGTTCTTATGGCAGTTCCCACATTTCTGGGCCATCGCCTGGGTCGCACATGAAGATTATTCAAGTGCTGGATTCAAGCTTTTGCCTGATGGAGGTGGACCGACAAAATTTGCAGCTGTGCAATCCATTCTTTATTCGGTGCTCTTGATTCCAATAGGAGTCATGCCCTATGTATTTGGAATGAGTGGGATGGTGAGCATGATCATTGTCGGATTGGCAAATCTTGCGATGTTCTGGCAATGTGTTCGATTGTTTCGAGAAATGAATGTGACAGCAGCAAGACGCGTGATGTTCGGATCCTATTTTTATTTACCGATTGTGTTGCTTTCGTTGTTGGCTGATAAAATGTAATAATGAACGAGCAGAGAAAAAAAATTCACCCACACAAGTTTACGTTGTGGGTAGCAATAGGAAGTATTTTGATGATGTTCGCGGGATTGACATCCGCTTACATTGTTAAAAGAAACCAAGCCAGTTGGATGATGTTGGAAATACCGGTTTTATTCTGGTACTCAACCATCACCATTTTGGCGAGCAGTGCAACCGTTTATGTTGCCTTGCAAAAACTGAAACAGAGAGAAATGGTTGCCTACAGAAACTGGTTGGCAATCACGGCAGTGTTGGGAGTTCTTTTTTTAGTGTTGCAAATTGCAGGATTCATGCAGTTCGGTGAATTGGATATCAGGCTCGTTGGAGCTGGTTCCAATGCTTCTTACTCATTCCTGCTTGCGATTTCCGGGTTGCATGGTCTGCATGTATTGGGCGGGGTCATTGCATTGGTAGTCATTGCTATCAGGGCATTGAGCAGTTCCAACAGAAATTACAGCACCATTCCTTTGGAAATTGCAGCAACGTATTGGCATTTTGTAGATATCCTTTGGATATACTTATTTATATTTTTCAATTGGATGAAATAATTCTGATTGAGTGAACCTTTAAAAAGATAAAGCATGGCAACAGCCGGAGCACAAATGGAAACCAAATGGTGGAGTGGCGGTAAAAGTCCCTTCAACGTAGAGTATGGAAAATTGATGATGTGGTATTTCCTCATGAGTGATGCTTTCACATTTGGAGCATTTCTTATTTCTTATGGAACCATTCGTTTCAGCCAGAACTATTGGCCTGATCCCAACGTGGTATTCAATGCATTCCCATTTGCTGGACATGCCAATCTTCCATTGGCATTTGTGAGTTTGATGACCTTCATCCTCATCGTGAGTTCAGTAACCATGGTATTGGCAGTGCATGCAGGACATAAAAATGACAAGGCTGGTGTAATCAAGTGGATGATCTGGACCATCATTGGTGGTATCGCTTTCTTGGGCTGTCAGGCTTGGGAATGGACACACTTGATCACTGGTGATCATGCAGTATTGGTGAATGGACAGATTGAAAATATTGGAACAACCGTAACCAGAAATCCATGGGGACCAGCTGCGAATCTCGCTGCACACGATGGTCACCATGTTGGAACAACTGGTCCAGTTGCATTTGGAGGTTATTTCTTCGGCATCACTGGTTTTCATGGTTTCCACGTTCTTTCAGGTGTGGTTATCAATATTGTGATGTTGATCATGGCCATGAACGGTGTATTTGAAAGAAGAGGACATTACCTGATGATTGAGAAGGCTGGTTTGTACTGGCACTTTGTAGATTTGGTGTGGGTTTTCGTATTCCTTTGTTTTTATCTTATTTAAACATATCAAGTAATTTATCATGGAACATTCAGTACAAGAAGTATCTTTTCATCACGAACCAGGCGGAAGTGAAGTTGTAAAAAAGATCATCAAGACAACCATCATACTCTCTGTCATCACCATCATCGAATTGGGAATGGGATTGGCGATGTATGCATTCCCAATGGCAGCTGGGTTGAAATTATTTTTGAAAGGGGTAATTGTTATCCTTTCTCTGTTGAAGGCATTTTACATCGTCGGGGTATTCATGCACCTGGGTGATGAGGTCAAGAATTTGATCATGACCATTATTGTTCCCTTGTTGCTTTTTATTTGGTTCATCGCCGCTTTCCTGTGGGATGGAAATTCATGGAAAGTATTGAGAAATACATACAATCCCAAAGCAACTACCGAAGTGCATGAAGGGGGTGAGCATCGTTGATAGAGAGGGAGGAGGGACAAGAGAGGAGGGAAGGGGGAAATACAGTTGACGGTTGACAGTTAACTGTTAACCCACAACTCACAACCCCAAACCCACAACTCATTTAGAAAGCATCGACTGGATACAACCTCTTGATGCTTTTTTTGTTTAATATGATTGAATGAAGACCAGAGTCCTGATAGCATTTATTGTAGTAGTGGTTATTCCTGTAGCCAGCTATTTGATTGTCAATCATTATAGCAAGGGTGCGACGAATATGCCGCGCAGGTATTTTTATGACACAGTGTTGGTGAAAAAGGAAAAGGGAAGGGAAGTCAACGATACAGTTTGGCATAAAATCAGACCTTTCAAGTTGAAAAATCAGTTTGGCAAAGAGGTTGGTTTGGAAGATTGGGGCCAAAAAATCATCGTGGTTGATTTCTTCTTTACTTCATGTCCCTCTATTTGTCCAACGCTTACACGCAACATGAAGCGACTCCAAGCCGCTTTCAAAAAAACAGATACCATCGTCCGGTTTGTTTCATTTACCGTTGATCCAGAGAGGGACAGTGTTGCCAAGCTCAAAGCATATGG
>JBEAYH010000165.1:0-3049 GCA_041159435.1 Bacteroidota bacterium
CCACTTTTAGAATGCTTTCATCGGTATCAAAACTCAGGAGATCTTGGTGTAAATAACCAATAGATGTGGTTCTGCTTCTTTCTACGGTGCCCTTGCTGGGCTGGTATTCACCTGAGAGCAGTTTCAACAGGGTCGATTTTCCTGTTCCATTGTAGCCAATGAGTCCAATTCTTTCACCTGGATGAATATGCCAAGTTGCATCTTCCACAATGGCCCTTGCACCAAATTCAAATGTCATGTCCTGAAATCCTGCCAGCATACTTGTTGATTGCGCCGCGAAGTTAGCATATTCTGTCTTTGGAGTTGAACAATGAGGGCACTTATGTGTTTTAGCTTTGTGCTTATTCGCATTCTATTATTTTGCTCCCTCTTTGCTTCAAACCTGCTCTGCGCGCAGGAAAAATTCACCATTTCAGGATATGTACGTGATTCACTTAGCAGGGAAACCCTTATTGGTGCCACCGTTCAGGCAAAAGAACAGTCCAAGGGGGTAGGCAGCAATCAATACGGTTATTATGCATTGACATTGCCCAAGGGTGAATATGTGATTGTAACTTCTTTTGTTGGGTATTTTCCCATCGAGAAAAAAATCAATCTGCAGTCTGATTTGGTCATCGATTTTCCGCTACTGTCCAAATCAAGCCTCTCTCAAGAAATCGTGATCAGTTCCAAAAAGCGGGATGTCAATATCAAGAGTGCCCAAATGGGGCAAATTGATCTCAGTATGAGCCGCGCCAAGTCGGTTCCAGTAATTTTTGGCGAAGTAGATCCGCTTAAAATTTTACAATTGTATCCAGGCGTTTCAAATGCTGGGGAGGGAAACAGCGGACTCTATGTAAGGGGTGGAGGTCCAGATCAGAATTTGATTCTATTGGATGATGCAGTTGTATATAACTCAGGCCATCTTTTCGGATTTTTTTCCATTTTCAATGGGGATGCGATTAAAAATACTTCCTTGATCAAAGGAGGCATGCCTGCACAATATGGTGGAAGGATTTCTTCTGTGCTGGATGTTTCCATGAAAGAGGGAAATCTCGATAAATATCAGGTAGAAGGGGGCATCGGCAGCATCGCTTCCAGGTTTTCTGTACAGGGTCCAATTAAAAAGGATAAGGCATCGTTCATGCTATCCGGACGAAGAACATATATTGATGCATTGGTGAAACCTTTTATCAAAAAAGAAAGTCAATTCTTCGGATCTGGTTATTATTTCTATGATTTCAATGCGAAATTCAATTATAAGTTTTCTTCGAAGGATCGTTTGTATTTGAGTGGATACTTTGGACGCGACAGATTTGATTTTGTGAACAACAAGCGCCAGTTTGATGTGGAAGTCCCCTGGGGAAATTCAACAGTTTCTGCAAGATGGAACCATGTATTTCATAAAAAACTTTTTATGAATACCACCGCAGTATACAATGACTATCAGTTTTCATTGGGAGCGCTTCAAAACAGTTTTAATTTTGTGCTTTCTAGCGGTATACGTGACCTTAATTTAAAAACAGACTTGGATCATTACCTTACTCCTGAACACAAACTCAAGTACGGAGCACTTTTTACATATCATCGTTTGAGTCCCTCGGTTGCCACTGGCCGACAGGATTCTGTGTTGTTTCTGCCCAACAATGCACAAACAAAATTTGCAAATGAGTATGGTTTATATGTGCAGGATGATTGGGAAGTCAACAGCAAGTTGAAAATCAACTATGGGTTGCGCTGGAGCGCTTTCCAACAATTGGGTCCATATACTTCCTATACAACTGATATCGATGGAAACAGGCTGGACAGTTTTCAATACAAAAGATCTGATATTGTAAAAAGTTACGGTGGACTCGAGCCTCGTCTCACCATGCGGTATGCACTCAATGAAGAGACTTCCATCAAGGGTTCTGTTGCACGCAACCGCCAATACCTCCATTTGGTCAGCAATACAGGTACAACATTGCCAACAGACGTATGGGTTCCAAGTACATTGCGTGTGAAGCCACAGCTTTCCTGGCAATACTCTACTGGAATTTTCAAGAATTTCAATGACAATGCATTTGAAACTTCCATTGAAGTATACTACAAATCCATGCAGAATCAGATCGAATACCGCGAAGGATTCACCCCTTCCATCAAAGATCCTGAAGAGGAGTTTGTTTTTGGAAAGGGTTGGAGTTATGGCACAGAACTTTTCATCAACAAGACCAAGGGAAGATTTACTGGTTGGATTGGATATACGTTGGCATGGACCTGGAGAAAATTTCCTGATTTGAACAATGGCAATAAATATCCTGCCAAATATGACAGGCGACATGACTTGTCGGTTGTTGGCATTTATGAAATCAATCCAAAGTGGAAATTATCATCTGTATTTGTTTACGCAACCGGAAATGCAACATCCCTTCCAGAAAAATTTTATTTGATTGAAGGGGTGCTGACCCAGCAGTTCAGCAGGATCAATCAGTACCGTTTGGCACCTTATCATCGACTTGACTTGTCTGCTACTTACAACCCCACTCCAAAAAGGGAAAGAAAATGGAAGCACAGCTGGGTATTCAGTATTTACAATGCTTACAGCCGACAAAATCCTTATTTCCTTTACTACAATCAAACAGGAAGTGCTTTTGCTGGAACATTGCAGGTTCAAGCAAAGCAGGTTTCACTTTTCCCTGTTATTCCTTCCGTTACCTACAATTTTAAATTCTGATTATTTTCTGTACCTGAATCTCACTGCACCACTGGTTTGCTCAGTAGAAGTGACGTTGATTTCGTAACGTTTGTTTTTGGTGCGTACAACCATCAGTGCAGTATTGGGAGGGATTGCGCCAAGATTTTCTGCATACATGATCACATCATAAACATCTACATCTTCTTCAGGTTTCAGTTGAATGTTGATGGGTTTTGCAGTCAGCATTTTTTTGGATACCACCAACTTGTCATTCAAGTAAATTGAAATGGTGTCACCGTCAATTTGCCCATTGTCATATATTTCTATGGTAACATCATTGTCGATGTCAATGGTCTTTAGAACCTGGTAAATCCTGTTTGAAATCTTTTCTTTAGG
>JBEAYH010000200.1:0-2677 GCA_041159435.1 Bacteroidota bacterium
AAGTGAATACTTGGGATGAGTTTAAAAAACTTATCGGTGAAAAAGGTGGATTTGTATCAGCACATTGGGATGGAACAGGAGAAACAGAAGACAAAATCAAAGAAGAAACAAAAGCAACTATTCGTTGCATTCCACTTGATAATAAAGTTGAATCAGGAGTTTGTGTTTACTCTGGTAAGCCAAGTAAGCAGCGGGTATTATTCGCGCAAGCTTATTAAAATATAACGCGGTTCCTTGCAATCAAACATGCGCCAATTACCCCGGCGTGTTCTCCGAGTTTAGATAATCTTAAGGTAGTGTCATTGTTGACCAGTGCAGAAGAAAATTTATTCAACACACTTCTTGCTGGGAGACGAATATAGTCGCCTGTCTCGGCCAATGCTCCTCCGATGATCAGTGTTTCCGGATTGAATATATTGATCAATACTGCGAGTCCCTTGCCTAATTTTTCACCCACTTCTGCAAGCAATTCAATCGCTAGCATGTCTTCATGCTTTGCAGCATACACAATATCTGGCAGTTGGATATCATCAATTTTTTTATTCTTCAATACAGATGAGCTCGATCCGTTTTTTAATTTCTCTCTGAATTTTCTTTTGAGTGCAAATCCAGATGCCTCCGTTTCAAAACAACCCTTTTTCCCGCAAATGCATATGATTTCATTGTCGAACAATGGAATGTGTCCCAATTCTCCGCTGTATCCTGATTTGCCGTAATATGTTTTTCCGTCAATGATGATGCCAATGCCGATTCCATAATCGATGTTCACAAAGACCATGTTTTTTTCATGGGCTGCATCACCTGCATTCATTTCTGCAAAGACCATTGCACGTGAATCGTTTTCAACGAAAACAGGGATTTCAAATGCATTTTGTAGAATATGATTCAATGGTTCGTCTGTGAAATTGAAATAGTTCAGTGACTTTCCATTTTTTGGATTGATCCTTCCAGGCATGGATACTCCCAGTCCCACGATGTTCAATTTTTCATTCTCGATGCTTTTTAAAAAACGGTTGACTTCCTCCATCAGTTTTTTAAGTGACTCCTCAGTGTTCTCAAACTTGTATGCAACCTGTTGAAAAGGAAATTTTATTCCTCTTTTAAAATCCATCACTCCAAAATCAATGTGGTATCGACTGATTGCAACACCAACAAAATGACAGGCATCGGGGGTGAGTCCGAAGATGCTCGCTTTTCTCCCGCCTGTTGAATCCAGTTTGCCTTCATCTCGGATGAAACCATCTTCTGCAAGCGAGGTGATCAAAGTCGTTGTTTTCGGAACGCTGATATTAAGCTCTTTGCTCAGTTCAGTGATTGTGCAATGGGAATTGCGATCAATCTTTTTGATGATCGATTTTTTGAGCGATGCATTTTTGGAAGCCACGCCGGATGCGGCGTTGCCATTGAACAATTCAAAGTTGATTTTCTTTTTCTGTACCACGTTTCTAAGGTAGCTTTTTTTTGAAATTCCTCCGTACGGGTCTTTTTGCTATTTCGCCCATTAGGAGTAATTTTGCCCCTCAATATAAATCAACTACCATGGCATACGACGTACTAGTATTAGGAAGTGGTCCCGGTGGCTATCCTGCTGCCATCAGAGCATCACAGCTCGGTTTTAAAGTCGCTATCATTGAAAAGGAGAGTTTGGGTGGCGTTTGTCTAAACTGGGGATGTATTCCAACCAAGGCGCTTTTGAAAAGTGCCCAGGTGTACGATTACATGAAACACAGTGCCGATTATGGTATCAAAGCCAGCAATGTAGAACATGATTTTGGTGCAGTTGTAAAGCGCAGCCGTGGTGTGGCCGATAAAATGAGCAAGGGTGTTCAGTTTCTCATGAAAAAGAACAAGATCGATGTGGTCATGGGCTATGGAAAAATTGCCGGAAAAGGAAAAATTGAAGTAACTGCTGCCGATGGCAAGAAGCAAATGGTAGAAGGAAAATATATCATCATCGCAACCGGTGCAAGAAGTCGCCAGCTTCCCAACCTTCCCCAAGATGGAAAGAAGATCATTGGCTATCGCGAGGCAATGGTATTGTCTCAGCAACCCAAATCTATGATCGTGGTGGGAAGCGGAGCAATCGGTGTTGAATTTGCGGATTTCTATAATTCTATGGGAACAAAAGTTACCATTGTTGAATTCATGCCAAGAATTGTTCCGGTAGAGGATGAGGATATCAGCAAAGAATTGGAAAAGCAGTTGAAAAAGAAAGGAATCAATATTCTTACTTCAAGTGAAGTAACCAAGGTGGATACTTCAGGTGCTGGTGTGAAGGCTTCTGTGAAGAATGCTGCTGGTGAATCAGTATTGGAAGCAGACATCGTATTGAGTGCAGTGGGTATCGCTCCAAACATTGAAAACATTGGATTGGAAGAGAATGGCATCAAGACTGAAAAAGGAAAGGTTGTTGTTGATAAAACACAGCAAACATCTGTTGCTGGCATCTATGCAATTGGAGATTGTTCGCCCGGACAAGCACTGGCTCACGTGGCTGGTAAGGAAGGTATCAATGCTGCTGAAGCAATTGGATTCCTGGAGAAAAAATACCACCACAAGCCAGATGCGATTGATTACAATAACATCCCTGGATGCACCTATTGCTCTCCAGAAATCGCTTCTGTGGGTTTCACAGAAAAAGCAGCCAAAGATGCTGGTTATGAAGTAAAAGTGGGCA
>JBEAYH010000019.1:0-7388 GCA_041159435.1 Bacteroidota bacterium
GTTTTAAAGTTGCAAGTGTGGCTCAAACCTCTGATAACAATTTTGTACATGGAACCAATCAGGAAAATGCTTCTTATCCCATCGGCTTGTGTGCAGAGAGAGTAATGTTGGCTGCTATTTCTTCTGTTGCACCAGCTACCGTGATCAAAACCATATGCATCAGTTATAACAGCGAAAAGCATCCTACTAATTTACCAATAGCACCTTGTGGAATTTGTCGTCAATCACTCGTCGAATTTGAATCCAGATTCAATGATCCAATTCGTTTGTTGTTAACAGGACAATCAGGTGAAGTATTTGAATTCAAATCTGTATCTGATTTATTGCCCATGGCATTCAAGAAGCAACATCTGGTTAAATAATCAAAAGTTGCTGATCTCTCCAATGATAAATAGAATGGAAGTTGCAGCGATATGAGCTCTGTATTGGGCATTGATGTATCTATCCTGTGCCTCATTCAAACTCAACTGCGCTTGTCTCAATTCAATAGAATTGCTTTGCAGTTTTCGGAATCTTTCAGTAGAAATTTTATTGTTCTCCTCAGCCAACTTCACATTGCTCTCTTCAACTTTTGCTGCTTCAATGGCATTTTGGTATTCTTGGTAAGCAATATAGAGATCGCGCTGTATTCTGGCTCTCAAAGCTTCAATCTCCAAGTTTTGCTGTTTTTGTTGAACAGTGTTTACCCTCAATTGAGTTTTGTTGATATTGCTTTGGAAAATCGGAACTCCAACTGTCAATCCAATATTTGGACCATATGTTTGGTTGGTTAGGAACAATCCTGCAGTTGAAATTGTTCGGTTTAAGAATCCAGCAGAGTTCAACGTAAGCGTGGGTAGTTTTTGAGAGTAAATGATCTTTCTGTCATTTGCTAAATTCAATTTTGTTTGCTGGGCCATGAGCATTTGAAAGTTTTGCTCATCAATTTTTTTGAAAACTTCTCCAAGATTGATCGATGGTATCCTGAATTGCTCTTCTTTGGCATAGATGGGCTGGGAGGGATCTCTTTTCAGTAAAGTATTCAGACTTGCCTTGGTTGCAGCAATTTGTCGGAAGATATTTTGCAGATTGACTTCCTGTGCATTTAAATCAATTTTTGCTTGCAGCATGTCAGTCTTTGTGCCACTTCCAACGTTGAAACGGGTTTCAGCGATCTTGACTCTTTCTTTTGAGAAATCTATGATGGCCAGTGTTGAGTTCACCTGTTTGTTCAGTCTTACAAGATTATAATATACACTGAGTACATCAAAGATGACCTGATCAACCTGTTGCTTAAAAGCAATATTTCCCATTTTTTCAATGATGTCAAATCGCTCCTTGGTAGCTCTTACTCTCATTCCATTGTATATCCTCCAACTGAAACTGATATTGGCATTCAAGCTGTTGTTGGCAACATTGTTTCTCTGTATTGAGTTTCCATTGTTTAGTTTTTGATTCAGGTTGGAAACCGCTTCGGTATTGGTAGCCTGTGCTGCGATGGTGGGAAACATGCCTGCATTGCCCCAATTGTTATTGATTTTGGCGATCTCAATATCACTTTGTGCAATTTGAATATCAAGATTTTCTTTGATTGCAGTGCCAATCGCATCACTGGCGGTGAACACAGAATCCTGTGCAGCAAGTTGTTGAATGAATAGGAAGCTTATGATGAATAATCTAATTTGCATGGGTTGTTTTTTTCCTTGATATATACGTATACAAAGCGGGTACTACAAAAAGTGTGAGTATCAGAGAGAACAAGAGTCCGCCGATGATCACAATACCCAACGGAATCCTGCTTTTTCCTGCAGCTCCCAATGCCATTGCAATGGGCAATGCACCCAATACAGTTGCAAGGGTAGTCATCAAAATTGGGCGCAATCTGGCTACAGATGCATCTAGTACTGCCTGTAGTTTGGGAATACCTGCCTCGCGTTTTTGGTTGGCAAATTCAACAATCAGGATGCCGTTCTTGGTTACCAATCCAATCAACATGATGATTCCAATTTGTGAGAAAATGTTGAGTGACTGACCGAACATGGAAAGGCTGATGACAGCACCCGCCAAAGCAAGAGGAACGGTGATCATGATAATGAATGGATCTATAAAACTTTCAAACTGCGCGGCGAGGATCAAAAAGATCAATACCAATGCAAGCAGAAATGCTGTTTGCGTATTGGATGAGCTTTCAGCAAAATCTCTTGAAGAACCGCTCAAACTTGTGGTAAAAGAATCATCTAATACAACATCTGCGATTCTGCGCATTTCTTTGATGCCATCTCCCAAGGTTTTTCCGGGTGCTAGACCCGCTGAAACAATTGCACTTTTCAATCGATTGAAATGGTAGATGGAGGGTGGTGTAGCCGATTCATTGATTTTAACCAGGTTATCCAATTGAACAAGTTCTCCATTTCTGCTTCTCAAATAAAAAGATTTCAAATCAACTGGAGCATCACGATCTTTTCTGTCCACCTGTCCAATTACCTGGTATTGTTTTCCATTTCTCAAAAAGTAGCCGAACCTTCTGCCGCTCAGTGCCAACTGTAAAGTATTTGAGATATCTAAGATGGAAATTCCAAGTTCACTTGCTTTCAAACGATCGATGGTGATTTGAATTTCGGGTTTATTGAATTTCAGGTTCACATCATTGCCTTGGAAAATAGAACTTTTTGCTACCTCATCCATGAATTGTGGAACTTTTTCTTTCAGCTTGTCAAAATTCAGGTTCTGCAATACAAATTGAACAGGCAATGATCCTCTTCCTCCTTGTCCAACTGAGATAGTCTGTTCCTGGGTGACAAATATTCGCAGGTCTGTCTGGTCTTTGAAAATCTTATTGAGGTTTTGTGCAATATCGTTCTGACTGCGTTTTCTTTCGTTTGCATCAACCAGTCCAATGCTTACATTGGCATTGTTGGCTCCACCTGCGCCCGCAAAATTGGGTGCAAATGACAATACCACAAATCTTTCAGGAACAGAATCCATTACTTTTTGGGTGATGTCATATACTGCTCTGTCCATATAATCAAAATCTGTACCCTCAGGAGCGGTAATGCTCATTCTGAGGCGATTTCGATCTTCCATTGGTGCGAGTTCAGAAGGTAATTTTTTTCCAACAAAATAAATGGCCCCAACACAGAGTGCAACAATTACAAATGCAATCCATCGTTTACCCATGAAAGCATTGAGCATGTTTTTATATGTGTTCTCCATGCCTGCAAAAAAGGGCTCCGTTTTTCTATAAAACCAAGAATGATCGTGCACGTTTTTCTTGGTCAGGTATATATTCAACACAGGGGTGAGGGAAAGGGAAACAAATGCAGAAATCAATACAGCACCTGCAACAACAATACCGAATTCCCTGAAGAGCCTTCCTACAAATCCCTGCAGAAAGATGATTGGGAGGAATACAATCGCGAGTGTAAGAGAGGTTGAAACGACTGCAAAGAAGATCTCCTTGGATCCTTCCTTGGCTGCAGTGTACTTGTCCATTCCCTGCTCGATTTTTTTGAAAATATTTTCCGTGACAACTATTCCGTCATCGACGACGAGTCCGGTTGCCAAAACCAATGAAAGAAGGGTGAGTACGTTGATGGAAAATCCCGCCACGTACATGATGAAGAATGCACCTATCAAGGCAACAGGAATGTCAATCAACGGTCTGAATGCAATAGACCATTCCCTGAAGAACAGGTAGATGATCAAGACAACGAGTCCGATGGCAATGAGCAATGTTTCCTGAACTTCTTTGATTGCCTTTCTTACAAACAATGTTCTGTCGAAGCCAATTTCCAAAATAATGTCCTTGGGTAGATCTTTTTTAATTTGCTCGATGCGTTTGTAAATTTCATCTGCAATTTCAACTTGGTTGGAGCCAGGTTGAGCCACCACAGCCATGTTGACAGATCTCACATTGTTCTTGCGTGTGGCTGATTCTTCGTTCTCCGGACCAATGATCGCATATCCGATATCTTTCAAACGAATGATGTTCCCTTCTGTTTGTCGGATGATGAGGTTATTGAAGTCTTCTTCTGTGGTCAGCTTACCATATGCCTTCACTGTAAGCTCCGTAACATTTCCCCTTACTTTTCCACCTGGCAATTCAATATTTTCCCTGTCCAATGCAGTTTTGACATCACTGATGGTCAATCTATATGCGGAAAGCTTAACTGGATCAAACCATATACGCATCGCTGGACGCTGACCGAAAATGTTTACGCCACTTACACCAGAGATGGTTTGCAATCTTTCCTGAACAATATTTTCTGCGAGATCAGAAATTTCCAACAACGTTCTTTTGTTGCTCTGCATCTGCATAAACACAATGGGTTCTGCATCTGAATCTTGTTTGGCAACAACAGGAGGTGCATCCAAATCCTGTGGCAATTGACCACTGACCTGTGAAACTTTTTCCCTCACATCATTGGCTGCTCTTTCCAGATCAACGCCCAGTTCAAATTCAACTGTAATATTGCTGCTGCCTTGTGAACTGGAAGATGTAATATTTTTTACGCCTTGCACACCATTGACTGCTTTTTCAAGCACCTCTGTAACCTGCTGTTCAATAATTTCAGCATTGGCCCCTACATAACTACAACGAACATTCACAATAGGAGGGTCAATAGCCGGATATTCTCGAACACCGAGAAAGCTGTAACCCATTACACCAAATATGATGATGACGATGCTGCAAACTACCGCAAAGACGGGCCGTTTAATACTGAGTTCTGATAGGTTCATTCTGTTGGTTTTGAATCTAACTATTGAATCTTACCCAATTTCAATTTTGAATCTTTTCTGATGAAAAGAAGTCCAGTTACTATCACGGTATCACCCGGTTGTACTCCTTCTGTGATTTGCACATTGTCGGCACCCCTGATTCCAGTTTTTACGTTTACAAAAACCGGTTCAGCATTTTTGTATAAAACTACCTGCTTGGACCTTGCACTTGGAATGACGCATTGCGATGGCACAGAAACAGCGTTGGTGTTTTCACCGAGTGTAAGACTTACTTTGGCAAAAGTTCCTGGAACCAGCTCATTTTTCCCATCATTGATGGTGGCTACAATTTTCAAATTCCTGGTCTGTGATTCGATGACACTCTCAGAAGCCAATACAGAGGCAGTGTATGCCTGGTCTTTCCCTTCAATACCAAAATTGATTTTCATACCAGGCTTTACCTGATTGCTGTAACGCTCAGGTATGCTGAAATTTATTTTTTTCTGATCAACCTGACTGATAGAGGTGATGATATTCGATGGACTCACAAATGCACCTAGTGAAATATTTCTGAGTCCTATTCTTCCCGTATAAGGAGCTTTGATTTCAGTCTTGGCTATATTTACTTTGAGTAACTCGATATCGGCCTTGATATTGTTTAATTGCAGCAAACTCAAATCATAATCTTGCTGACTGATACCGTTGATTTTCAGCAATTCTCTCTGACGTTCTTCGGTTTTATCTGCAATCTGTTGCTGTACCTGTAGTTTTTTTAGTTGGGCCTGCAGATCACCATCAAATAGTTTTACAAGCAATGTGTTTTTCTGAACGGTAGACCCTTCCTTGAAATTCAGACTGATGATTCTGCCTGAAATTTCAGGTCGAATCTCTGTTAGCTCAAAGGGAAGAATATTTCCTGCAACTTCAATGGACTCTGACACGGTATCCCTTGTCACAATTTTGACATCAACGGAAAGGGGACCTCCTTTTGAGGCATCTGTGGTTTTGGGAGTAGATTTTTTCTCCTCACAAGAAACAAGCAATGCAATGGCAAATGATGCTAGTATGGTTAATTGTTTCATACGAACGAAAATAGGTTGTATTTAAATGCAAAACACGCTGAATTTGATGATTTTAGGTAGGATTTCCTTCGCAGAAACAATTAAAAATCAATTTGATTGCTTTCAATCGATATCAAAGCCCTCTTTCTGTCAATACCACCTGAAAATCCGGTTAATTTACCATCTGAACCAATCACCCTGTGACAGGGAATCAAAATCAAAATTGGATTTTTTGCGATGGCAGAAGCGACTGCTCTTGTTTTCTCCCTTCCACCCAATGTATATGCCAAGTCACCATAGCTGATCAAACCTCCAAAAGGAATATCCTGAAGTGCTTTCCAAACCATTTGCTGGAAAACAGTTCCGGCAGGTTGAACTGGTAAATCAAAGGTTTTCAGTTGTCCTGAAAAATAGAATGAAATTTGATGTTTAAATTCTCTAAGTAGTTGATTATTAAATGTATTGTAATAAATATCTAAAGTATTATTTTCAAAAAAAGCCGATAAAATGTGGGTTTGATTGTAAATGATTTTTATCCTGCCAATGGGCGTATCCACACCGGCACTGAAATGCTGATCATCCAACCTTGGAGCCATTCTCAATATTTAAAGATGGATGCAACAGCACGACTTGATCTTGGTTGTCATAAACGCCCAATACTAGGCATTCGCTGAAAAAATTGGCAATTTGCTTAGGAGGAAAGTTGACAACCGCAATGATCTGTCGCCCAATCAATTCCTCTGCCGAATAGTGAAAAGTGATTTGTGCAGATGATTTCTTGATTCCCAGTGGGCCAAAATCGATCTCCAATTGATAGGCAGGTTTTTTTGCTTTTTCGAATGATTGTGCAGATACAATCGTTCCAGATCTGATGTCAATCTTTGTAAAATCATCCCAAGTGATCACTGCTGGTCTATTTCTAACAATTTACAAAAATCCAGCGAATTGATTATTGTAAATCATCCAGCTTTTCGATCAACGCTTTAATGCCATTGTATTTGTGATCTTGTTCTGTCTCTTTCTCAATTTTTGACAACTCGTTCAGCCATTTTTGAACAAATCGCACATTGGATACAGCAGGAATTTGAAGTGGGTGGGGGACGTAATTGATTTTTTTGAGATAGTTTTCGATGTCCTTATGGGTATAGATTTGGCCATTCAGTGGATCAATGAAAAACAAAATGGATGAACCTTGTTCATCAAACAAGGGTTCTTCTTCATAATAACAAAGCAGATTTTGACGAGGAACATCTACTGGTTTCAAGCCCAATCCCAACATCTCCGATATCAATAAATAGAGCGCTGCAATGGGGAAAGTATTGGCTTGTTTTTCAGTGATCAGCTCTTTTAAATCAAAATCATTTGGTTTCGCATAATTCGTTTCGAGTCCCTTGAATTTATAGTGTCCAAATACAATTTTATTGATGATATTAACTTCCTCCAGCGGAGTCAGGTAATCATTCAGTTCCAACCAAATACTCCTTCTGATTTTTTCGATTTCAAAAAAAATATTTTCCTGATTGAATTCTTTGTTCAAATAATTGGAAATGATAAGAGCTGCTTCAATGGTTGACTGATCTTCAGAATATTTCCATTCCATCAACTCATTTGTCAGAACCGATAGTGAAA
>JBEAYH010000031.1:0-4724 GCA_041159435.1 Bacteroidota bacterium
CCGTTGCGTTTAAAAAAGAAAAGTCGGAGGACGCGCTGCGTTTGATGAGCTGGAACATCAGGCATTTTATTCCATACAACGAAAGCAACTTTAAGCCGGTCAACAAAGACCAAATCACAAAAATATTTGAAGTGATATCCACCTACGATCCCGATGTTATCTGTTTCCAGGAATTCATTTCACTCCCAGATGAGAAAGAGCAGAACCCTTTTCAAGTATTGAAAAATAAATTTCAATACAAGTATCATCAGTTTGATGGTTCAGATATTTTTCATTCCAATCAATACAGCGGAACGGCCATTTTTTCTAAGTATCCGATTATAAATGGGGGGATCGTCCCCTTCCCACATCAAAATGCCGACAATACAGAAGCAACTGTTTTTGCCGACATCGTAAAGGGGAAAGATACCATTCGGCTCTACTCTGTTCACCTGCAGTCATTTGGATTTGGCAACAGGGAGTATAAGATACTGGGAACAGTAAAGAATGATCGAGCGGATGTGCGGGAGTCAAAATACCTCATTAAAAAAATGAAAAATACTTTTGAGGTGCATGGTGCACAGGCAGATTTTCTTTCGCTCATCACGAAAGAAAATCCTTATCCAACCATCATCGCAGGCGATCTCAACGATGTCCCTGGGTCCTATGCCTATATGTCCGTAAGAGGAAATCTCAGGGATGCTTTTCTTGAAAAAGGTTTTTTCCTTGGGTCTACATTTACAAGTTCCTTTTCCTTTCTTTTAAAGACTATTCCAACCCTGCGCATCGATTATATCTTCCATCCGGCATCTTTTACCACTGTCCAGTACAAGCGCGGTGGAGCGGGGATTTCAGATCACTTTTTTCTTTTGACTGATATACAGCTCCCGCACAATGAAGGCTTGTGAGAATCAATATATATCTTTGCAACCATATTGATTCCTATGTCGACATTGCAATTTTATAATTCACTTACACGCCAAAAAGAAGCGTTTGCATCCTTGCTACCAGGAAAAGTAGGTATGTATGTATGCGGACCTACTGTCAGTGGTGAGAGTCACTTAGGACATGCAAGACCATTTATAACATTTGATATTGTATACCGTTACCTGAAGCATTTGGGCTATCAGGTAAGATATGTCAGAAATATCACCGATGCCGGCCACTTTGAAGAGGAGGGAAGAGAGAGCGAAGATAAAATTTCCAAGAAAGCAGTGTTGGAAAAAATGGAGCCCATGGAATTGGTGCAGAAGTACACCAATCTATTTCATTGGGCTATGCGTGCATTCAATAATTTGGAGCCAAGCATTGAGCCAACAGCAACTGGTCATATTGTGGAGCAAATTGTAATGATTGAAAAAATCATACAAGATGGGTATGCATATGTGGTAAATGGATCTGTATATTTTGATGTAGAGAAATATCACAAAGATTTTGGAGCAAAGGGAATGCAATACGGCATCTTGAGTGGAAGAGTGTTGGACGATCAATTAGAAACAACACGTGCATTAGAGTCTCAGGATGAAAAAAGAAATAAAATTGACTTTGCACTTTGGAAAAATGCCGCACCTGAGCACATCATGCGCTGGCAAAGTCCCTGGGGCATTGGATTTCCGGGTTGGCACATTGAATGTTCAGCAATGAGCACCAAATATTTGGGTGAGGAATTTGACATACATGGTGGAGGAATGGATTTACAGTTTCCGCACCATGAGTGTGAGATCGCACAAAGTGCTGTTTGCAACCATAAAATTCCTGCGCGGTTCTGGTTGCACAACAACATGATTACCATCAATGGGAAAAAGATGGGAAAGAGTTATAACAATGTGATCAAACTGAGTGAATTGTTTTCTGGAACACACGAAATTCTCACACAGGGTTATTCTCCCATGACAGTCCGCTTCTTTATTCTACAAACACATTACAGAAGTACATTGGATTTCAGCAACGAGGCACTTCAGGCTGCTGAAAAAGGTTTGAAAAGAATCTGGGAAGCATTTACATATTTGCGTAAAATGGATTTGTCGACCTACAACCATGCTGCATCTGACAATGATCTAGAATCCGAGGTGTTGAAACTGTTGAATGGACTTTCAGATGACATGAACGACGACTTGAATACAGCAAAAGTGATGGCCGGGTTGTTTGAGATGGTGCCCATCATCAACTCCATCAAAGATGGTAAAATACATACAACAGCACTTTCATCAAATACACTGCTGTTGATGCAACAACAATTCAATCTATATCTGGTTGATATATTCGGACTCACCGACGAATCCAAGCAGGATGATGACAAGCTTACAGCAGTTCTTCAATTGATTGGTGAAATCCGAAAAGATGCCCGCTCCAGAAAAGATTTTGCCACCTCCGATAAAATAAGGAATCAACTGTTGGCGGCCGGTATTCAGTTGAAAGATGAGAAAGACGGGGGAATGAGCTGGGAATTGCTTTAATTATTCAACATATTTTTTATCAGGATCTCAAGTTCTTCGTGATGGTAGAGGCGCTGATTCATTTTTTCGAGTGATTGTGCAGAGATGGACCAGTTCATTGGAAATAAATCTAATTCTCCTTTTCTGTACAGATTGATTGCGTGAAACGTTTGTTGATCCTTGTACAGCTCTGAAAGGTACTTGCTCAATCGGATATTATTAAAGTCGGTTTGCCGCTCGTAAGATCCCATGATGGTTTTGATGGGAGCTGCAAGGTCATTTATCAGTGGATGGATTTTGGTGATTTTATTCTTTCCTTCAGCCTGGTTGCTGATATGAATGACATGAAATCGTATCTGTTTGTAGGGGTGTTCAGGATTCAATTTCAAGCTGTCTTCAATCATCGCATGCAAGTCCAATATCATCTCATGTACAACCCCTCCTCCTGAGTTGTCGAAGTATCCGCCATCTACAAAATATTGATTCTTGATTCGGCCAGCTGGACTGAAATAAGGAAACCTTGCACCCAATACAACTGCTGTAGAAAGTTTCATGGATTCCTGTTCATCCAATTGTTCCAACACATCAATTCTTCTGCCAGATAAATCATTTTTCAATTGGATGTTGCTGATGTATCCTGGGGCACCATCTTGCATCCTGGTTGTATTGATCGCAATGACTGGATTGAATGAGGCGTCAGCTGAATGCATGATGGCCGAGAGGTCTTTGCGCATGAAGGCACTGATTGAATCATCTGTAGTTGTTACTTCCATCGATTTTTCCAAAGCGTTTGCACGATCAACAGATGTGAGTCCGGGTATAAATGGAATGACCAAATCGGGTCCCAATAACCTTGCTAGCGGAAAACTGAGGAAGTCTGTTGACAAGTAGGATTGTACTTTGATCAGCGGATTTGAATCTTTTTGACGCATGCTTCCATAAAAAACCATGTTTCCAAAACTTCCTCCTGATGCTCCAGAGAGGCAGAATAGGTGCTTTGCAAATTTTCCATTTGATTTTTCTTCGAGCATAGATAAAACAGATGCTGTCCAGTAGGCAGATCTGGAAGCCCCTCCATCTGCAATCACGAAATAAACGGGAAATTCTTTTGTATTGCTTTTGTTGGAAGATTGGTTGTTGCTTTGAAACCAATGATTGAATTTTTCCCTCAGCATCGGCCTTTCATGATAGTTGATGCCAATCCCTATAGGTTTTTGGATTGACACATGGTGTGTTTCTACAAAATATCCGATGACGATCAATGACAAGATAAATAGGAAGTGAAAGTTGATCTGCAATTTGATGGAAAACAGTGATAGCATGTTTCCGGCACCCAGTAAAACTGCAAATGAAATCAAGATGATGGGCAGGGGACTGATAAATCTCGCAAATGAAATATTGAAAATAAAATTGAAATAAATCAATAGAGCACAAATTGAAAAGACAGTGAACAGAAGAAAAATATTTCTTTCTGTTTGCAGGGTCAAAGCTTTGTTGAGTGTTTCTTTTTGTCTGCTTGGATCTGTAAAAATCCAAATGATCAACTCATTGTGTTGTTTGTTTATTTTTTCTATCAGCGTATTTGTTGCAGTCGATTTTTAATTCTTATTAGCAACGCTGATTTTTCTTCTGGTAATCACCAGATAGAGATAACCCATTTGTAGTACAGGCAGCAATCCCAGGTAAGTATTGAGGGAGTTTATTTGTACCATCCATCCTATGCTGCACACAAAGATGATCCAGATGCCAATTCGAACGTTCAGCAACATTTTTGGACTCCAGGCATTGTTTATATGTTCTATGATTTTGTGCAGCAGTAAGTAGAGTATGAAATTGACAATAAGAATAACCAGGTGCAGGTAAAATCTGTCATACTCGGGTTCAAGAGAAATCAATGCAATGAAAAAAACACTGAAGCATGCATATCCCAAAAGTCTGGGTGCATGGTAGAGTCCCTTTTTTGCAATCCGGTAGAGTCTATCATGGTTGTAGGCTATCAATCTGGACGTATACCATGTAATCAATACCCAAAACAGCAGAGCTATCAGGAAGAAAAATCCTGTTTGTTTCGATTGCAGTCCGGTGATGATGATGTCTTTGCCTTGAACAAAGTCAGTAAAAAAGATATATACAAGCGAAATCAGTAAAATACTGGGGAAGAATGTTTTTCCCAGTTGTATGATGATGGCAAGATGCTGAAGCAGTTTTTTGATCATGTCCCTTCTTGCTGATTCAGGGTTTTCCATAGCAGGTCTTTCAATTCTTGCAAGCCTGTATTGGAAACCGATGAAATAAACACATGTGGGATAT
>JBEAYH010000049.1:0-6679 GCA_041159435.1 Bacteroidota bacterium
ATATTGATTTCAGTGCTGAAAAAAAGGAGATTGAAGCTTGTGTCAATTCTCTCTGAAGCATTGCGCAGGTTTTGAACACCAAACTCGACCTTGTACGGAATATCAAATTTTAACCTTCCGCTCTTGAATAAATTTTTATCTGCTCTGAAAAACAATATCCCTGTATTCTTGTCGATTCGGAGTCCCACAGGAGCTGATTTCAAATACCAAAAATATTGGTCCATTGGCCTGTTGATCTTGAAATCATAGGTGAGGGTCGAATCTGCCTGGAGAGAGAAAAAGGGACTCAAATTCATGATCCTCAATACAGAATCTGCATCTTGCTTAGGAGCGGGTAGGTTAGAAATGGTGTCCTTTGTAGGGAGGGTGGTGTCTTTACTGATTTCCTGAGCAAAAGAAAACTGAGAGGCGGCCAAAAAGATGATAAATAACTTGATCTTCAATGGCAATATTGTTTAGACAAATGTAATTGAAAACATGCTAAATGTGTAATTTTGCACTTAAATCTTAACATTATGTACCCAGCACAAATAGTTATTCCCATGAAAGAGGAATTGACAGAAAATGGCTTTGATGAATTGCTCACACCAACGGATGTTGACCAGGCAGTTTCCAAAGAAGGAACCACACTGGTAGTAATCAATTCTGTTTGCGGTTGTTCAGCTGGAAGCGCCAGACCAGGTGTCTTGATGTCTGTCCATAATTCTCCCAAAAAACCAGATAACCTCACTACAACATTTGCAGGATTTGACATTGATGCAGTCCGCAGACTCAGAGAGCACCTGTTGCCTTATCCGCCTTCTTCTCCGGCAGTCGCATTGTTCAAGGATGGAAAATTGGTTCATATGATCGAACGCCATCAAATTGAGGGCAGACCTGCTCAGATGATTGCTCAAAATCTCATGGCAGCTTACGAGGAGTATTGTATCTAAGATGTATCCCAACTTATATTTTTTTATCAAAGAGGTATTTGGATTTGAGCCATTTGGCTTCACCAAATACCTCAATACATTTGGCATCCTTGTTGCCATTGCTTTCTTTGTTGCAGCCTATGTGTTGAAAAAAGAATTTGAAAGAAAGGAACAATTGAACCTGTTACAACCAATGGAGGAATCCATTTTGGTAGGCAAGCCTGCATCTTTCTCTGACCTGTTCATCAATTTTATTTTTGGTTTTATTGTAGGCTATAAAATCATCGGCATCTTTCTTAATTCGGATGATGGGAATCCACAGGAATATATTTTTTCATCAAAGGGTAGCTTGATGGGGGGCGTCTTATTGTCAATACTCTTTGCATCATTGCGCTATTTCGAAAAAAAGAAGCAAGTCCTACCTAAGCCTGAGAACAGAAAAATAAAAGTATGGCCACATGATCGCGTGGGTGATATCACGGTATATGCTGCAATTTTTGGATTTATAGGTGCTAAAATTTTTGATAACCTGGAAAATTGGGATAGGTTTATAACAGATCCAATTGGAAATTTATTGTCACCCAGTGGATTGACTTTTTATGGAGGATTGATTCTTGCAAGTTTGTTTTTGCTTTGGTATACGAACAGAAAAAAAATTGCTACACGTCATTTCATAGATGCAGTTGCTCCCGCATTGATGATTGCCTATGCTGTAGGCAGAATGGGTTGTCATTTTTCAGGTGATGGTGATTGGGGGATTTTCAACAGTGCCTACAAGGTCAATGAAAACAATCAAATTGTAGAAGCTGGATCATGGGAATTCCACCAGGTGTTGATGGACAACCAGGATTATGCCAAAATGCTTGTTGCGGAATATGGAGACCTTGACAAGGTGCCGCATGCAAGTTTCAAGGGACTCTCATTTCTCCCCAATTGGTTTTGGGCATACAATTATCCTCACAATGTAAATGAACAGGGAATCCCTATGACAGGGTGCGAGGGACAATATTGCTATCAAATGTCACCTCCAGTTTTTCCAACTACTTTGTATGAGATCATTGCATCTTTCATCTTGTTTTCGATACTTTGGGCAGTGAGAAAAAAATTACAGGCACCCGGACAGTTATTCGGACTCTATCTCATGATGAATGGATTGGAGAGATTTTTCATTGAAAAAATCAGGGTCAATTCCACCTATGATATTTTTGGATTTCATCCTACACAGGCAGAAATTATATCGACTGCACTATTTATGATTGGTGTTTGGGTTTGGGTGGATGCCATAAAAAAACATCGATTAAAAACTACATAAATTTTCTCTATGCCCTCTTTTGATATCGTTAGCAAAGTTGATCCACAGCTATTGGACAATGCTGTGAACGTCACCAAAAAAGAAATCACCAACAGATTCGATTTCAAGGATACTGTGGTCAATATCGACTTGAATAAAAAAGACTTCAAGATATCGCTTGAAACTTCCGACGATATGAAAATGCGTCAGTTGATAGAAGTCCTTGTCAACCGAGCCAATAAACAGGGAATTCCTCCCATTGCATTCGACCAGTCAAAAGCCGCTTACCAAAGTGGTAAAACAGTGAAACAGGAGATTCAGGTAAAAAACGGACTCAAACAGGAGGATGCCAAGAAGATTACCAAGCTGGTAAAAGACTCCGGACACAAGGTACAGACCCAAATCATGGATGATATCATCCGTGTGACCGGGAAGAAAATTGATGACCTGCAAGATGTCATACAGGCTTGTAAATCAGCCAATTTTGACTTTCCGCTTCAGTTTGAAAACATGCGCAGCTGACCCATTTTCTTGGATTTTCCCTTCCAATTGCGTACATTTGCACCCTTATTAAAAAATGTCATGGCAAAAACCATGCAGCCTAAAAATTTCTAATATGAAACAAGGTATCCATCCAGAAGATTACAGATTCGTAGTATTCAAAGACATGAGCAATGGTACAACTTTCCTTACCCGTTCAACAGCACCTTCAAAAGAGACTGTTAAATGGGAAGATGGTAATGAGTATCCACTGATCAAACTTGAGATTTCAAATACATCCCATCCATTCTTTACAGGACAAAATGTATTGGTTGATACAGCAGGACGTATCGACAAATTCAAGAAAAAATACGCTAAGAAATAATTCCAACCCTCCCTACGGAGGGTTTTTCATTTACATTTGTTTCTATTCATGCGCATCTACCTGGATGATAAAAATTTAAAAGATTCTTTTTATCCGCTCACTGTTACCAATAGGTTTGAGGAGCTCAGAATTGGTTTGTTTTCATTTTGCGAAAGATGGGAAAGGCTCGCTGAGTCACAGCAGTTTAATTTGAAAATGGTGAAGGATGCTTATGAAGCAGATGTTGTTCTTCCAGCCAACAAAATTCCACCCCCTTCATTGAACCTGGCTGCGTTTTTCAAAAAAGAACAACATGACTTAGATGGATTCATATCTATCAATAAATTGTGGGATCTAACTGACCACAATCCAACTATCATTGCCAGCGATCGTAAGCTGTTGAATGATTCAAATTTTCTGAAAAAAAATAAGCATGTCAATCAAATTGGAGGCAATGACCTGTTGATACATGAAGCAGCCACTGTCGAACATTGTTTCATCAATACAAACGATGGACCCGTTGTTATTGACAAACACGCACATATCATGTCTGGTGCCATGTTGCGCGGACCTATTTACATAGGAAAACATGCAACTGTGAAAATGGGGGCACAATTATATGGAGGTGCCAATATCGGATCACATTGCACTGTAGGTGGGGAAATCAAAAATTCAGTATTTCTTGCTTTTACAAACAAGGGCCATCATGGTTATACGGGTGACAGTTATATAGGCAAATGGTGCAATTTAGGAGCGGGAACAACCGGATCCAATGTTAAAAACACTGCTGGGGCAATACGCATATGGGACCAAGCTTCCTTGCAATTCGTAAAAGGCACTACCAAAGCTGGATTTTTTATGGGAGACCATGTGAAAACAGCTGTCAACACTCACTTTAACAGTGGTACCGTTGTATCACCTTTTGTAAATATCTTTTCATCCAATCTCATTGTTCAGCCTAAGTTCATACCTATGTTTGCATGGGGACTCGATAGCAGTGAGTTTTATCGATTGAACGATTTGCTGGAGGAAATTAGCCGTTGGATGGAAATGAAAAAACAATTACTTACTAAGGAAGAAAAGGAGAACATTATTCAACTGTATAAACAACATATCAAATGAGAAAACAAATCGCAGCTGCCAATTGGAAAATGAACAAGACTTTGTCAGAGGGAGAGAAGTTGTTGAATGATATACTCAGTGAAATGGGGGAAGTAAAGGATAATCAACAGGTTGTATTTGCAGTTCCTTATCCATTTTTATTGAAATCCAATGAAAAAATTGGTGCCAGAAAAAATACATTCGTTGCAGCACAAAACTGTCATCATAAAACTTCTGGCGCATATACGGGAGAAGTTTCAGTAGACATGCTGGAGTCCATTTGCATCAAATATTGCATTGTTGGCCACAGCGAAAGAAGAGAATATTTTTCGGAATCAAACAGCATGCTCGCTGACAAAGTAAATCTTTGTCTTTCAAAATCAATCGTGCCTATTTTTTGTTGTGGCGAACCCTTGAATGTACGTGAAGCTGGAATGCAAAATGAATTTGTAGAGAAACAGTTACAAGAATCCTTGTTTCACCTCGATGCCGAGGCAATTCAACAGCTTGTCATTGCCTATGAACCTATCTGGGCAATTGGTACAGGCAAAACTGCCAGTTCGGATCAGGCACAGGAAATGCATGCGCATCTGCGTGCCATACTGGCCAATCAATTTGGCAAAGCGGTAGCGGATAATATTTCAATTCTTTACGGGGGAAGTGTAAAAGGATCCAATGCAAAAGAGATCTTTTCACAACCTGATGTAGACGGGGGACTTGTTGGAGGTGCCTCCTTGATTGCCGAGGAGTTTTTGCAAATCATTCAATCCCTGAAATAGATCAACCTTTCAGTTTGTCTACCAGCTGAATGTATTCCTTCATGGCATCCTCTGCGGGTTTTCCAGCAAGTGAGAGCCAGGCTTCGTGTTTGGCTTTTTTAACGAAATCAAAAGGATTTTCAGGGGCACTGTTCACATTGTCACCTTCACTTGCCTGTTTGTACAAAGCATACAATTGAAGCAAGGTTTCATTGCTTGGTCTCTCGGATAGAGACTCAGAGTCTTTCACTGCTTTTTCAAATAATTCTCTTGTTTCCATCTAGCTGCTAAAATACAATAATTGATTAACTTTGCAGCCTCAATGACAGGGGATTTTCTCCGTGGTTGCTGATAATTTTCCATGAAACACATAAGAAATTTTTGCATCATAGCACATATAGACCATGGTAAGTCAACCTTGGCAGACAGACTGTTGCAATCAACCAATACCATCAGTGAAAGAGAAATGATGGATCAGGTACTGGATGATATGGATCTTGAAAGGGAAAAAGGGATTACCATCAAAAGTCACGCTATTCAGATCAATTACAAGCATACCGACGGCCAGGCATATACATTGAATTTGATTGATACACCAGGACACGTTGACTTCAGTTATGAGGTCAGCCGCGCATTGGCTGCATGTGAAGGTGCTTTGCTCTTGGTCGATGCAACACAGGGAATTCAGGCACAAACCATATCCAATCTTTATCTGGCCGTTGAAAACAATCTAGAAATCATTCCTGTCATCAATAAAATTGACATGGACGGTGCAATGATTGAAGAAGTAAAAGACCAAATCATTGATCTCATTGGCTGTAAACCCGAAGAAATATTATTGGCAAGTGGAAGAACTGGCATCGGAATTGAAGCCATCCTAGAAGCAATTGTCCAGCGCATACCATCACCCAAAGGCAATCCGGATGCACCTCTTCAGGCCTTGATTTTTGACAGTGTATTTAACTCCTTCAGAGGTATCATTGTATACTACCGTATTTTGAACGGAAGTATTAAAAAAGGGGAGAAGATCAAGTTTGTTTCTACCGATATGGATTATGAAGCGGATGAAGTAGGAATTTTGAAGTTGAACATGCAGGAAGAAAAGCAGGTCAAATGTGGTGATGTAGGATATCTGATCACAGGTATCAAAAATGCCAAAGAAGTGAAAGTGGGAGATACCATTGTTGATGCAGTGAATCCCGCTCTTGCGATCAAGGGATTTGAAGAAGTAAAACCCATGGTATTTGCAGGAATTTTTCCTGTCAATACAGATGATTTTGAAGAATTGAGGGATTGTATGGACAAGCTGCAATTGAATGATGCGTCCTTAACATATGAATTAGAAACATCACAGGCGCTTGGATTTGGATTCAGATGCGGATTTCTTGGACTCCTGCACATGGAGATCATCCAGGAAAGATTAGAGCGTGAGTTCAATCAAACTGTCATAACCACTGTTCCCAACGTTAGTTTTATCGCGTACAGTACAAAAGGGGATGTAATTCCTGTAAACAATCCTTCTGAAATGCCTGATCCTACACAAATGGATCATATTGAGGAGCCATTCATCAAGGCACAGATCATCACCAAGCCTGAATACATTGGAAATATCATGACGCTTTGCCTGGGGAAAAGAGGTATGTTGATCAATCAAAGCTATCTCACCCAGACCAGGGTTGAATTGATATTTGAAATGCCACTTACAGAAATCGTATTCGATTTTTATGACAAGTTAAAGAGTCAAACCAGGGGCTACGCTTCATTTGATTACCAG
>JBEAYH010000084.1:0-3227 GCA_041159435.1 Bacteroidota bacterium
TCCCTTCCGTGAGCGCCAACAGCCAACATAAAAAAGATATGGTTGATTGTGCCGAGGCAGTTAAAAAAAGTTTGATGGATGCAGGTGCAGATCGTGCTGAAATGTATGCAACCAATGGACATCCCATCGTCTATGCAGAAAAAATAATCAATCCATCCCTTCCCACAGTATTGGTATACGGACATTATGATGTACAACCTGCTGACCCATTGGAATTGTGGGAAACAAGTCCATTTGAGCCAACCATCCGAGATGGCAAAATTTTCGCAAGGGGTGCCTGTGATGACAAAGGCCAGTTTTTCATGCATGTCAAGGCATTGGAATTGATGGTGAAAAATAATTTACTGAAGACCAATATTAAATTCTGTATTGAAGGTGAAGAAGAAATAGGATCTCCGAACCTGGCAAAATTTGTTGAAGGCAATAAAGAACTCCTTAAGTGTGATGTAATATTGATCAGTGATACGGCTATGATTAGCATGGATACCCCTTCAATTGATACAGGCGTAAGAGGATTGAGTTATATAGAAGTAGAGGTTACAGGTCCCAACCGTGATTTACACAGTGGTGTGTATGGTGGTGCAGTTGCCAATCCAGCAACTGTCCTTGCCAAAATGATTGCATCTTGCCACGACGCAAACAACCATATCACAATTCCAGGCTTTTATGATGATGTATTGGAAGCGACTGTTGAAGAAAGAACATTATTGGGTAAAGCACCTTTTGATGAAGCAAGCTTTAAAACAGATTTAGGCATTGATGCTTTGTACGGCGAAAAGGGGTATACGACCAATGAAAGAACAGGTATTCGCCCTACACTTGAAGTAAATGGCATGTGGGGTGGTTATACCGGGGAAGGATCTAAAACAGTATTGCCTTCAAAAGCTTCTGCAAAAATTTCTGCACGATTGGTCCCCAATCAATCATCTTCAAAAATCACTGCTCTGTTACTGGATCACTTTAAAAAGATAGCACCTGCAGGAGTATCCGTTAAAGTGAGTGAACATCATGGAGGAGAACCTTACTTAACACCAATTGACTCTAAAGCTTATCAAGCAGCAGCAAAGGCAATAGAAAAAACATTTGGCAAGATGCCCGTCCCAGTCAGAGGTGGAGGCAGTATCCCTATTTGTGCTTTATTTGAAAAAGAACTTCGGGTAAAAATCGTATTTATGGGGTTTGGTTTGGATAGCGACAATCTGCATTCTCCAAACGAGAAGTATGATATATTTAACTATTACAAAGGGATAGAAACCATCCCTTATTTTCATCAGTATTTTGCTGAATTGAGCAAATAAAATGGAAAGCGAAAAACTTCGTTTGGATAAATATTTGTGGGCCATACGCTTATTCAAAACACGTTCGGCTGCTGCAGTGGCATGTGAAAAAGGAAGAGTGAAAATGAATGGTGAAAACATCAAGGCATCCAGAACTGTCAGAGTCAATGATGTATATGAAGTGAAAACGGAAGAAAAGCGATGGACCATCAAGATTACTGGACTCCTTCCTAAAAGAGTTCAATACAAAGAGGCCATTCAATTTTATGAAGACCTGACACCTCCAGAGGAAACCGAGAGAATTGCTTTTCAATCAGCCAGTTTCTTTTCCGGAAAAAGACTTTCCAAAATAGGAAGACCCACCAAAAAAGAAAGAAGAGACCTAGACGACTTCACAGATAACAATTGAATGTAACTTTACTTTCATGAATATTCACATCATCAGCGTTGTTCCTGAATTGCTTGAAAGTCCATTTTCTCATTCTATCATGAAAAGAGCATCAGAAAAAGGCTTGCTGCACGTAACGGTGCATCATCTCAGAAAATGGGCAGTAAATGAATACGGGATGGTGGACGACTATCAGTTTGGCGGTGGTGCAGGAATGGTAATGATGTGTGAACCCCTTGTGAGGGCTATAGAATCGTTAAATACAGAGCATGCATTTGATGAAATCATTTATCTGACACCAGACGGAGAAAAATTTCATCAAGGTTTGGCAAATACATTGTCATTGAAAAAATCATTGCTATTTATATGCGGACATTACAAAGGAATTGATCAACGCGTCAGAGATCATTTCATTACACGAGAAATATCAATCGGAGATTATGTCCTTAGCGGAGGTGAATTAGCAGCTGCCGTTATTGTTGATGCGATAGGTCGATTGATTCCCGGTGTATTAAATGATGAAACCTCAGCATTGTTCGACTCCTTTCAAGATAATTTATTGGCTCCCCCTGTTTATACGAGACCAGAGGAATTCCGTGGCTGGAAAGTGCCGACAGTATTGTTGAGTGGCGATCATAAAAAGATTGCAGAATGGAGAAATGAACAGGCGATTGCAAGAACAGAGGAAAAGCGTCCAGATTTGCTGAAAGAGGATTAACGCATCAATTGCATCCTGCGCTCAGTGATTTCCTTTGCGATTCCAGCATGATGTTTTTTCAACTGCTTCCAATTATAATAAGCCCTTAGATCCCTAAAATCATATTCCCATTGCATGGTTAAATATGCAATAAGAGGTGCAAGTAAAAAAAGAATAGAAAGCAAGTCCCACTCATTGCAAATGGCAACAGCCAATAACACCACCCACCAGATAAACGCCGTAAAAGCAAGAACGCCTGTCGTGACACTTGTATAAAAATCAATGCGTGTGACAGTCTTGTCAGCGATCCATTTTACAAGCTTCCCTGGAATGAACCAAAATATTTTACCAAAAAGATAAAGCTCAACAGTCAAAAACAAATGAGAGATCAATTTTACAGGCCGAATTGGACAGGATGATAAAGCCCTGTCATTGATGTTGTGCATGGCCAGGAGCTCTTTGTAACGAATCACATCTTGTGCATAAAGATCAAATGCATGTTTTTCCTTGAGATCAATTACATGGCAGTAGGATCTGGCTTCTGATAAATAATTTGATTGGTTTTGCAAACAATCATTGTATAAAAAAATTAACACATCTTCCGCAGCATCTGTTTTATATGTCTCATTAACATGTACAATATTCCTCTCAAACAAGACAGCCAAATCAGCCGTAAGCTCATTGACTGCTTTAGCTGGCAGCTCTGCATAAGCTGTCCTGTATGGTTCAAGATCCATTTTTTCACCTACATGAATCAATAAATCTGAATGCATTCCATGAAAGGAATAATGCAAGGCAATGGCTTGTATACTCAAATCTGCAATACCACCATCCTCAAAGGCTGTCTGCAAAGCAACCCGAGCAG
>JBEAYH010000106.1:0-2532 GCA_041159435.1 Bacteroidota bacterium
GCATGGCACTCATCGATGAATGCCTTGAGTGCCTGTTCTGTTCCATAATATTTATCGACTGCAAAAAAGAAGTTGGGATTATAACCCCAGCTGAGGTTGCCTTCAAATTCTGTAACTGGCATGAGTTGGATGGTATTCACACCCAGCTTTTTCAAATAGGGGATGGTATCTTTCAGTGTTTGAAAATTCTGATTGGCAAGAAAGTCTCTGATGAGCAGTTCGTAAATTATCAGGTTTCTCTTGTCAGGCCGTTTGAAGTTGCCAACTTTCCAGGAGAAGGAAGGTTTTCCGGTTTGGAGGATGCTGACGATGCCGCTTGTTTTTTCTTTGGGAAAAGATTTCAGGTTGGGGAAGTTGGCAGAGGGAATGAACCCATCGTTGTTTTGATCCAATACTTTTTCTGTATTGTAATCAGCCACACGCAGGCTCCCGTCTATCAGGAATTGATAGGCGTATTCAATGCCAGATTTCAATCCTGTGATCCTGATCCAAAAATTATTTCCATCGGGGGTTTTGTTCATTTGAGCCGCTTCGTTTTCTGTCCAGTTGTTGAAATCACCGATCAAGGCGATTCTGTTTTTACCTGGAGCATGAATAACGAGGTAGGCAGATGTATCCCCAGCCTCATACGTCACACCTTCTCTGATCCCGGTAGGCAGTGCTGCGATGGTTGCATTACCAGCGAGAAAAAATTGAATGGTATCTCTTTGCACTGTTCCATTTGAGAAGTTTGCTTCTGCGATGATTTGTTGTGATCCACCTTTTGTGATAGTGATTTCTTTGTTGATGGAAGAGCTGTTTTCTGCAGTTGCTTTTATATCACCGTTGTGGGTGATCTGTAATTTTGCTGCTGCAGTTGCATTGGCTGTCACCTTCATATTCTCACCCACTTTGACGTTGATGGGTTGCAGTGTTCTGATATATTTTGGTTGTGAAGTTGGCTCATCAATTCTGATGAAGTCACCTGCTGGGTAAACAGGGATGTACATATCAGATGCATCGTCGTTGCGCAAGACCCTGTTTCCATTTCCAGATCTGAACAAAATCGCAATTTTTTCAATTTTTTCATTGGCGTTGGTAATGCCAAAAAAACTACGAAGTCCACCATTGATGGTGAACGTCCACTCATTAGCACCGGTCGATGGTGCATTGGCTGCAGGGTTGGTGGTCCCCCAGTCAAATTTTACAAATTTCCAGCCTGATGGTCCGCTGCTCAAATTGGTGATGGCGCCGATATGCACATATACATCGCTGCTCGGAGTGTATCCAAGCAAGCCCTTGTTGCCTAAGTTGGCGTTCGCCTTGATGCTGATGGAACTGCTGGTTTCGGTGATAAATGCTGGACTCCATTGCAGCTGAGCAAAAATTGATGTACAGATACCCTGTAAAATCAGGAAAGCAATCAGCTTGAGTGGCATGCGGGTCATGCAATGTGTATTATTTACGCAATATAGGGATGAAATCAGTTAAAATTCTTCAAATTTCGCTGTAAACAGTTTTGGGGAACTTTTAGAAACAGGCAGTAAAATATGTTCAACAGCTTATTGCTATTTGGAAAAAAAATATTTAATTGCATCCTTAGTGTATTTTTAACACAATATTAATCCAACGATAACAACTCGTTTTTTGTGTGAAAATGACACTTTAAAATTTTCAAATTATGAATACTTCATTAAAGCCTGCGCTCAATCACCTTCGATTGCTTGTGGTTGCGCTATTTGCCATGTTGTCTTCATTGGCACAAGAAAAAACGGTACAGGGAAGGGTTTCAGACAATGCAACCGGATCCCCGATTGCCGGAGCTTCTGTAACACTCAAGGGTGGTTCATCCGGTGTGATTACAGATGCCAATGGAAATTTCAGCATCAAAATTTCTTCCACATCCAAGCAATTGACTGTTAGCAGTTCTGGTTACAGCGCCGTGGATGTTGACATTACAACTGGAGTGCTTGATATTAAATTATCATCCACTTCATCTACTTTGGGAGAAGTAGTGGTCATCGGTTATGGTGCTGCTAGAAAAAGAGATCTCACAGGAAGTGTCGCTTCAGTTTCAAGCAAAGATTTTGTAAAAGGAGCTTTGACCACACCTGAGCAATTGATCCAAGGAAAGGTAGCAGGTGTGCAGATTACTTCCAACAGTGGTGCGCCAGGTGCAGGAAGCACCATCAGAATCAGGGGCGGTGCATCTTTGAATGCCAGCAACGATCCTTTGATTGTGGTGGACGGAATGCCGCTAGACAATGGTGGCATCGCTGGACAAGCAAATCCGCTTTCCCTCATCAACCCGAACGATATTGAAAACTTTACCATTTTGAAAGATGCCTCTGCAGCTGCGATTTACGGTTCACGTGCATCCAACGGTGTCATCATGATCACCACCAGAAAAGGTGCAAGTGGCAAACCAATGGTATCATTCAACTCATTGTTGTCGGTTGGTACGATCGCAAAAAAAGCGGACGTACTGAATGGTGATGAAATCAGAGATTTCGTAAATGCAAATGGAAATGCATCCATGAAAGCCTTGTTGGG
>JBEAYH010000116.1:0-7015 GCA_041159435.1 Bacteroidota bacterium
TGGTGCTTTTGCCGAGGGTGTTCACCTCTTCCCATACCGAACAGAGCAGTTAAGCCCCTCATGGCCGATGGTACTAGATTTTCTGGGAGAGTAGGTAGGTGCCATATTTATTAAAACCCTGGTCGTTCATTCGATCAGGGTTTTTTATTTGTACCTATAGCATGTCCCGGCTAAATATTACCTTTCTGCAATGCTCCACGCACTGATCATTTTTCTCTCTTTGTTCCAATCAGATTTGCTTCGCAAAGATTCCTTGCACACATTTCAAGTGAATGGAACCGCCCAGGGTACAACATATCACTGCACTTATTATTCCGACTCAAATAATATCACAAAAAAGCAAGTGGATGATCTATTGGCATCGATCGACTCCTCACTCTCGCTTTATAAAAACTATTCACGGATCAGTCAATTCAATCAGCATCCACGTGGTATCTTGATGGATGCCCACATGAAAACAGTAGTTGAAAAGGCAATCGAAATTTCAGCTATTACCAACGGAACATTCGATATCACGTGTAAACCTATCATCGAACTCTGGAAAACTGCTGCTGCCAATCGCCAACAACCCAAGCCGAGCAACATCAGAAAGCTGATGAAAACAATAGGCTTTCAACATGTTTCGATCAAAGGTGACAGTTTGATAAAAGACAATCCGGCTGTGCAAATTGATTGTGATGGAATTGCTCAAGGGTATTCCGTCGATCAAATCGCAAGGCTGTTGAAAGAGTCAAAGATCAATGACTTTATTGTTGAACTGGGGGGCGAAATATTTGCAAGTGGACATCCTCCAGGAAAAACATGCTGGGAAGTTGCTATTCATACATCCTCTGATCAAATGTTTGAAACTGCTGATCCCGTCATCCGATTATCAAATGCAGCAGTTACTACATCGGGCAGTATGAATAAATACATACAATCCGGGAAAAAAATATTCAGTCATATTGTGCATCCGCGCAAAGGGAAACCCATTCGGCATAAAATCATATCTGTAACGGTAATAGCAAACGATGCCATCACAGCAGATGCACTCGACAATGGGTTGATGGTAATGGGAGTTGAGAAAGCAATTAAATGGCTGATGAATCATCCTACCGCAGCAGCACAAATAGATTACAGGCAAGGCAAGAAAAAATCAATGCAAAAGTCGAATCTCGCATTTAAGAAGCTGCTGTAACACTAAGGCACATCAAATCCATTTGATGCCCTCAGTAACATATGCCATTCTTCGGAGGTCATTTCAATGGAGCTGGCTTCCATAGCAGCTTTCAGCCTTTCAATTTTTGTAGTACCCAAAACCGGAACGATTCCTGATGGGTGTTTCATCAGCCAGGCAATCAACATCTGATCAAAGCTGGCATTGTACTTTTCTCCAAGGATATTTGCCATGGATACAATTCTTCTGATGCGCTCATCCTCAGCATCCAAATGAATTTTGCCGGCCCCTAAAGGCGACCATGCTTGGGGAATTGCCTTTTTTTCAATGCACTGGTCTGTTACTCCATCATAAAAAGGCTTTGTATGGATGATGGACAATTCAATCTGATTTACTTCAAGTGGAAACAAATGATGCAACACGGCAAACTGACTGGCAGTAAAATTTGAAACGCCAAAATGTTTGACCTTGCCCGACTGATTCAATAACATGAAAGCCTCCGCAATTTCATAAGGATCCATCAATGGATCTGGACGATGAATCAGCAACAAATCAATATAGTCGGAATTAAAATTGGTGAGTGATTGCTCTACAGATGATAAAATATGCGTCTTGGACGTGTTGTAAGATTTTATTTGATGCAGTGGACGATTGGGGGTAACCATGCAAATGCCACACTTGGTTATGATTTGCATCTTGCTCCGTAACGATGGATCTAGTTTCAATGCGTTTCCAAATTCCTCCTCGGTGGTATAATGCCCATAGATATCTGCATGATCAAATGTGAATACACCTGACTCAAGATTTTTTTTGATATGTGTTAAATATTGTTGGGTAGTGAACTTGGCTCCCCACTGACCCCAATTCATGCAGCCTGCAATGACAGAAGAAGATTTCATATAAATACTTTCAAACGCAATTTACTTGTTTGAAAGTAAAACGAGTGACTAACGTTGAGGTGCCCTGGCTTCGCTTGCAATAATTTTTCGCCCCATTACCTCTGTTTCATGGATGGCAGCAATAGCTTTCAATGCCTCTTCGTTATCAGGCATCTCTACAAATCCAAAGCCCTTGCTTCTTCCACTTACCTTGTCGATGATGATGCGCGATGAAGCAACTTGTCCATATGGACTGAACAATTCGGTGAGTGATTCACCGGTCATT
Organism: Bacteroidota bacterium; assembly: GCA_041159435.1. Lineage (GTDB taxonomy): Bacteria > Bacteroidota > Bacteroidia > Chitinophagales > Chitinophagaceae > Pollutibacter. The sequence goes on from JBEAYH010000116.1 coordinate 2,321, forward strand.
TTGTAATTGAGATTACCTACGAAAATGTTCATATCAGGCTTTTTAGTTTATAATGATTGTCAGAAGCAACAAGGAAAAGGGGAGCGGGAGCGGCCTAATTCAGAATCATTTTCTTGAGCTGCACATCTCTGCCGTATACATCCTTGCTGAAATTTAACACGCCATCAGTATCTACAAATGCCGTGAAATAAACAACGTATACAGGAACTGGCTTTCTTAAAGGTACAAACTTTTCTATTCTGCTGTTCATTGCACTGTCAATTGCTTCGGAGGTCCATTGCTCTTGGTCAGCTAACAAGAACATTGCCAGCTTTTTAGGTTCAGAAATTCTTATGCAACCATGACTGAAAGTCCTGGTTGATTCATTGAATAGTGACTTGCTGGGGGTATCATGCAGATAAATATCATACCCATTGGGAAATACAAACTTGACTCCGCCCAATGCATTCCAAGGACCGGGTAATTGACGGATGATATTGTCGTGCCATTCCATATTGTTTTCACTGAGGTAATGGCTGTTTTTTTTGATGGCAGGCAAGACCTCCTTTCTCATGATGTTTGGCGGTACATTCCAATAGGGACTAAATACAACATATTTCATTTCCCCTTTGAAAATGGCTGTTCGATTGGTTTCTTTCCCCACAACAGCATTGCAGGAAAAAGCAAATCCATCATTGTCATAAACATATAGTTTAAACCGGGGGATATTGATAAGTAAATAAGTTGATTTGTTTGGAGCTGTTAACCATCTGCATCGCTCCATATTCAACATGATCTGTTGTATTCGGTCTTTTATTGAAACATTCATCTCCAGCAAGGTGACTTTGTTTACAATGCCATCTGCCTTTAGTCCATGTGATCGCTGAAATTGCATGACAGCAATTTCGAGCGGTTGGTTGAAAATGGGAGATGTATCATTGCTGGCAAACGCTCCTGTTTTAATCAGTCGTTTTTTAATAGCAATAACAAATCTTCCTGAATCACCATATTTGATTGTTTTTTTTACTGCTTGAATACTGTCCCATCCGCCATCATTTTCAATTTGGTGATACTGAGCCAGTTTGTTTTTCAATAAGTAATATTGTGGGAATAGCTGTTGTTTCATGGAATTGGTATCACCCTCCAACGCCTGCCCCAGCAGTTGTATATAATCAGTTCTCTTTCTGGGTATATACCATTCAAGTGATTTGCTGTCAGCTTCTGGTATTCCTGAAATCAACTTCTGTGCGAAATGCAAATACTGAGCTGTTTGCATCAGCTCCGTAAACATTTTATTTGATTCATCTGGGGATGCCATGACAGCAGTGTACTCATCCATGTATGGAATATCCAATGCAAGTCCCTCTTCTTTCATCCTCACCATACTATTGAAAAGCAGTCCAGCTTGCTCAATCATTCCTGTGCTGTCGAACCAGGCCATCGCATAATTTCTGTTTGCGTAAAACCGAAACATATCTTTTCTGAATGACTGGAAATGGGTGTAGGTCTTTATGAACTTTTCAATTGCAATGCTGTCCAGGTGAATATCTTCCTGCATGCTGAAATTTCCAGCGATCTCATTCAGCAATATGCTATCTATCCTTGGCTGAATGAGAGATTCATGCTCATTCCCATTGCTGTTGCAGGCAGAGAGTCCAACGATCAGCAACCATGTATAAAAGGTACGCATCAGGTTGAAATTACACCATAAAAAAAGCCCCCTGTAATCAGAGGGCTTTTTTAAAGTATAGATTTGTTATTCTGCAATTATTTCCAATTCGATTTCGGTTTCATTGCCATTTCCAAAATCAACTTTTGCTTTGTAAGTACCCAATTCCTTGATCTCATCAACCAAATGAATGCGGCGACGGTCAATTTCATAACCTTTTTGTTCGCGAACAGCCTTTGCGATTTGCACAGTTGTTACGCTACCAAAGATTTTTCCAGAAGTACCGGTCTTGGCGCCAATCTTTACAGCACCTTGCTGAAGTGCAGCAATAACCTTGTTGATTTCTGCCAACATTTTCTCTTCCTTCTTTCTGATTTGCTTGAGACGCTCTTCCAACTGTTTCAGGTTGGATGGAGAAGCTTCTACAGCCATCTTATTGGGGATGAGGAAATTTCTTGCATAACCATTCTTTACGGTTACCACTTCATTGGCACCACCAAGGTTGTTAATGTCTTGTATTAAAATGATCTGCATGTTTCTTATTTTAAAAGGTCAGTTACATAAGGCAACAAAGCCATCTGACGCGCACGCTTGATAGCTTCAGATACCTTGCGCTGATATTTCAAGGAGTTTCCGGTGATGCGGCGAGGCAACATCTTGCCCTGCTCATTCAAAAACTTCTTCAAGAACTCAGCATCCTTGTAATCGATATAACGGATACCATATTTTTTGAAGCGGCAGAATTTCTTCTTGGGCTGCTCCGTTTTAATGGCGGTTAGATACTTGATTTCATTTGCTTTTGCCATGAGATTAACCCTCCACTAATTTTTCGGTTCCAGTTGATACACCACTTCTTTTTTTCTTGTTGTACTCGACGGCGTACTTATCGAGCTTGATAACAATGTGACGGAGGACCTGCTCGTCACGCAGGAGCTGAATCTTCAGCTTTTCATTCATGTCGGTTGGCGCTACGTATTCCATCACCCAGTAGATACCAGTGGTTTTCTTCTGGATAGGGTAGGCCAGTGATTTCAACCCCCAGGGGTTGCTATGAACGAGTTTACCACCGCCAGCGGAGATAAAATCGACATATTTTTTCTGAACAGACTTGAATTCGTCCTCGCTCAGAACAGGGGTAAAAATCACCATCAATTCATAATTTTGCATAATACCCTGTATTTGTTTGTTAATAATGGGCTGCAAAGGTAATGCAAACAAGGCATTTTATAGCCAGTTTCCCCTACTATTTTGTCTCTTTTTGAGCCTGATTGTAGCCCCCAGCCAATGTCATCCTGTCATTTTTGCCATTTGGCACTTGATTTGACTTAAGCGGTTTAAAACCAACCATATGCAAAAAGGCCAGATACGTGTACAAACAGAGAACATATTTCCCATCATCAAGAAGTTTCTCTACTCTGACCACGACATTTTCCTCAGAGAGTTGATTGCCAATGCGGTGGACGCCACCCAAAAACTAAAGACCTACGCATCCTCAGGGGTGGCCAAAGGGGAATTGGGTGATCTGCGCATCGATGTAGCAGTGAACAAGGATGAAAAAACCATCACCATCTCCGACAGGGGTATCGGGATGACATTGGAAGAAGTTGACAAATACATCAACCAGGTTGCTTTTTCAAGTGCAGAGGAATTTCTTGAAAAATACAAGGGACAAAACGAAGCGAATATCATTGGGCATTTTGGACTGGGATTCTACAGTGCATTTATGGTGAGTGAAAAAGTGACGCTCAAGACTTTGTCATTCAAAGAAAACAGCGAAGCAGTTGTCTGGGAATGCGACGGGAGTCCGGAGTATACACTCGGTCCAACAGAAAAAAATGAAAGGGGGACTTCAATTACACTGCATGTAAACAGTGAAAGTGAAGAATTTTTAGATGCATTCAGAATCAAAAACATCCTGGAGAAGTTTTGTAAATTTCTTCCTGTTCCAATTTATTTTGAGGACAAACAAATCAATACAACCAATCCTGCATGGGTCAGAAAGCCTGCAGAGTTGGAAGCAAAAGATTACGAGGAATTCTACAAAACACTTTATCCATTCAATGAAACTCCTTTGTTTTGGATTCATCTCAATGTAGACTATCCTTTCAACCTGACTGGAATTTTATATTTCCCTAAAATCAAACAATCCTACGAAATACAGAAAGATAAAATTCAGTTGTATTCTAACCAGGTTTTTGTAACGGATGAAGTAAAAGACATCGTGCCTGAATTTCTCATGCTATTGCAAGGTGTGATTGATTCTCCGGATATTCCACTCAATGTGAGCAGAAGCTACCTGCAGGGGGATCCCAATGTAAAAAAGATCAACAACCACATCACAAAAAAAGTAGCAGACAAGTTGGATGAAATCTTCAGAAACGAGCGTGCTGAATTTGAAAAAAAGTGGGAGAGTCTCGGACTCTTTGTTAAATATGGAATGATAACGGATGATAAGTTCCGTGAAAAGGCAGACAAGTTTCACATCATGCAGGATGCTTCGAATGCTGAAAAATTTTATACACTTGAAGAGTACCGAACCGAAGCAGAAACCTTGCAAAAAAACAAGGATGGAAAATTGGTGATCCTTTATTCCACAGATGCGGTACAACAGGATGGATTTATAAAAGCTGCGCAGGAAAAGGGTTACAAGGTTGTAAAGATGGATACCCTGGTGGATGCATCTTTCATTGGACAGATTGAATCAAAGTGGGAGAATGTTCAATTCACCAGGGTTGATTCAGAGATTACAGACAACCTGATTGACAAGCAAGACGACAGCAAATCTGTGCTTTCCAAAAAAGAAGAGGAGAAATTGAAATCACTTTTTGAGTTCAAGGTTCCAGATATCACGATCAATGTGGAGATAAAAGGATTGAGTCCGGAGATGCCTCCTGTTGTTGCAACACGTCCCGAATTCATGCGCAGAATGAAAGACATGGCAGCAATGAGCGGACCCATGGGAAGCTTCTATGCAAGCATGCCGGATGAGGTTCTGCTCACAGTGAACGGCAACAACAGTATTTTCGGCGCCTTGCTCAAAGAGAAAG
>JBEAYH010000123.1:0-8848 GCA_041159435.1 Bacteroidota bacterium
CAATTGGCTCGACTCATATTGGCCGAACAGGTTTATCGCGCATTCACCATTATTAAAAATGAAAAATACCATCATAAATAATGAGCATTAGTTTTTTGATTATCATATTGACCGCTGTAACATCCTTTATAGCTTTCTCCAAGCACGAACTAAGAGAAGACCTGCTTTTTTGGCCCTTCAGGATCAAAAGACAGGGGCAACTCTACAGGTTCATCACACATGGAGCACTGCATGCCGATGCAATGCACTTGATATTCAACATGGTGTCTTTCTACTCATTTGGCATTGCGTTGGAAAACTATCTTTTTCCCGCTTTGTTCGGAAATCTTTCAAGAGCATTGTTTGCAGTCATGTACATTACTGCTATAGTTGTAGCAGTGATTCCAGATTATTTCAAGTACCAAGACCAAAGTTTTTACAGGTCGCTTGGTGCCTCAGGCGCAGTATCTGCAGTAGTTTTCTCAGCCATCACGATACAACCAACAATGCCTATCCAATTTTTTTTCATCCCCTATCCAATACCGGGTTATCTATTTGGAATTGGCTTTTTGATTTTATCAGCTGCATTGGCAAAAAAGGGAGGCGGAAACATCGGACACAACGCACATTTCTGGGGGAGTATTTATGGAATACTGTTTACTTACGCAGCAGCAAAATTTTTCGCAAATATTGATCTGCTTCAATATTTCATCAAGTCTGTTATAGGCTGATCAATTCAACTTCAATCTAAGCACCTCTTTGGTAGCTGGAAAAATCTTGAACCGGTCATCTATTCTTCTGCCCACAACCCAAATAATTTTTTTTGCCGACTCGATGACATATTGACCTTCTTTATCAGACTTGGATAACTTTTGATCAATTAAAAACTTTGAAACCTTTTTCTTTTTCTTCATTCCCAGTGGATAGAAATAATCTCCGTTTTTCCAAGGCCTCAGCAACAAGGGAAACTCCAACTTAGAAGCATCCAACCACGCCTCGTTGCTTGCAGTTGAGATAGAAGCCGCATTGTCTTTGGTTGATACTGTAAGCTTTGCTTCACCAAAAGCAATCAATGACTGGCCTTTCTCAATTAAATAGATTTTTGATGAAATTTCATGCAATGGATCGATCAACAACCAAGCACGGTTTTTCAATACGCGGTATGTGGTAGACTGTAAATAACTTCCGGTGTCTGCATCAAATAATTTTTTCAACTCATCCACCTGCGTTGCCGCAAATCCGAATGCAGAGAAAACTTCATATACTATTGTATTCAACGGGGTTAGATGTTTGATCTTATTGATGGCAAGTGCCCATCCATTTCCTCTTTGCTCAAGCGTGCGTTTTTTGATAGACGCCATTTGTTGTTTAAAGAGCATCTCAGTATCCTGAAAACGCTTGATATTGTTGGATAAATTTTGCCTGAAAGATGGAATGATTTTTTCAATGGTTGGGAATACCTCATTTCTGAACGTATTCCTTGCATAGGTTGATTCTTTGTTTGAACTGTCTTCCACCCAAGACAATTTTAGGGTAACCGCATACGCTTCTATTTCATTTCTTGATGCGAATAGAAGCGGCCTGATGAGATACCCATCCTTTGCATTCATGCCAGTGAGTCCGGCAATACCCGTACCCCGGAAAAAATTGAAGGCCACTGTTTCAAGTTGATCATCCAGATGATGGGCAGTGAGCAACAAGGGTTGTTGATGGCTGGATGAGTGAAGTTGGATTTGCTCATCAAACCAATTGTACCTGAGCAAACGCGCAGTTTCCTGAACGCCCTTTTTCCAAAGCTTCGTGGTTTCTTCTGTATCAAATTTCTTTACAACACATTTCACTCCGTAATGATTGGCAAGCGCTGTGACAAAATCTTGATCACGCTGACTCTCGTCACCACGCAATTGAAAATTGCAGTGAAGTACGGTGAAATTGAAACGAAGCTCATGCAACAGGTTCACCAATACAATGGAGTCAATGCCTCCACTGCAGGCAACCAGCATATGATTGTCTTTGGAAAAGAGCTTCTCCTTTTCAATGAATTCATTGAAACGAAAAGTCAAATCCTCTTTATGGAGAGAATGTTTCAATCTAAGTCCAAATCGTTTTTAAGCTGATCCAATGCTCCGTTCAATTCTCTGAGGTCATTCTGAGCAGATGTTGAAATAGCCACCTTGATACCCTTATCCAGCACCTCCAATGCATTGGTATATTTTTCTATTTTTTCATACGCCTTTGCCAAATGATAATAAGTCCCCACATGCTTTTCATCGATTTCAAGAATAGCTTCCATTTCCTGTATGGCATCTGAAACATTGCCCATTTTCAGATACTCCATTGCCAGTGCATGCCGACTGAAACAGTCATTCGGAAACTTTGCAATCATCTCTTTTAACCTTTCTACTCTGTTCATGAAAATTTCATTTAACAATCTTGCAAAAATACCATCCCAGGCGTTACCTTTATGTTTAGATAGTTGTCATGACAACTATTTTTTAAACATCAAGCCCATGAAGATACTTGTTTGCATCAGCAGAACGCCTGATACGACTGCAAAAATTTCATTCACAGATCAAAACACAACATTCAACTCCGATGGTGTTCAATGGATTATCAATCCATACGATGAGTGGTATGCGCTGGTTCGTGCCATAGAGTTGAAAGAAAAAGATCCTTCCACCATCATCCATCTTATCAACGTTGGCAACGCTGAAAACGAAGCAATCATTCGAAAAGCCCTGGCGTTAGGGGGTGATGAAGCGATGAGAGTTGATGCTAACAATGACGATCCTTACTTTATTGCTCAACAAATTGCATCCGTAGCCAAAGAAGGATATGATTTAGTATTAACTGGAAAAGAAACCATCGATCACAATGGATCTGCCATTGGAGGAATGATTGCAGAATTACTCGATTGCAACTATATCAGTCTCGCTACAAAACTTGAAATAGAAAACGGAACTGCCATCGTAGGAAGAGAGGCAGATGGTGGTGAGGAAAAAATCAGTACCCCATTTCCTGTGGTAATCTCCTGCCAAAAGGGAATGGCTGAAGCAAGGATTCCCAATATGAGGGGGATTATGGCTGCAAGAACCAAACCACTGAAAGCAATGGAAGCCGTTCAGTCCGATTGCTTTACTTCAGTAGTGGGATTCGATTTGCCTCCAGCGAAATCCGGAGTTAAACTGATTCCAGCTGATACACCTGAACTATTGGTAAAATTATTAAGAGAAGAAGCAAAAGCCATTTAAATACATTTTATGTCTGTTATCATCGTTGCTGAATTATCAGAAAAGAAACTCAAAAAACAGTCACTCGAAGCAATTTCATATGGAGTTGCCGTTGCGAATCAATTGAATACCGAGGCATGTGCATTGGTCATAGGTGAATCAGAAGAAGCATTGGCATCATTGGGATCCTATGGCTTGAGAAAAGTAGTGCATCAAAAGCAAACCGGGACTTTGCTCTCTGACAATAAATTGGCGGCTAAATTCATTGCTGAAATATGTGCTCAACAACAAGCCGAAGTAGTTGTTTTCAGCAATTCATTGTTTGGTAAAGCAGTTGCTCCAAGATTGTCTGTGAAATTAAAAGCGGGACTCGTTACGGGTGCTGTAAAAGTTCCAGATGTTTCAAATGGTTTCAAGGTCAGAAAATCTGTTTTTTCTGGCAAGGCTTTCGCAGATGTGAATATCCTCACCCATATAAAAATCATTTCACTGAATGCAAACGCATTTGATATTATACAGTCTTCCAATGGATCTGCTGAAGTCATAGATTCATCTTTGGAGATCGGCAGCAGCACGATCAACGTCATGGAGACAAAGAAAAATGAAGGCAGCATTTCACTGGCAGATGCTGACAGAGTTGTAAGTGGTGGACGTGGATTGAAAGGTCCGGAAAACTGGGGCATGATTGAAGAACTTGCAAATGCATTGGGTGCAGCAACTGCCTGCAGCCGTCCTGTGGCTGACTCAAATTGGAGGCCGCATCATGAGCACGTGGGACAAACAGGCGTGGCAATATCACCCAACCTTTATATAGCAGTTGGCATTTCAGGCGCCATACAACACCTGGCTGGCGTGAACAGAAGCAAAACAATTGTGGTCATCAACAACGACCCAGAAGCACCTTTTTTCAAAGCAGCAGATTACGGTATTGTTGGAGATGCCTTTCAAGTCATGCCCAAGATCATAGAGGCAGTAAAAAATCTAGGCTAAATTGACGTAATTTAGAGCCTAGTATGAAGAAGATTGAACTGGAAATTGTTGCACTCTCCCACTCCATTACTCAAACCAACTCCTATGCAGTTGTTTTAGGGGAGGTCAATGGTTTGAGAAAATTGCCGATTGTGATTGGAGGATTTGAAGCACAGGCCATTGCAGTAGCACTGGAGAGAATGAAGCCAACGCGTCCGTTGACGCATGATCTCATGAAAAATTTCATGATGGCATTCACCATTGATTTACACGAAGTGATCATTTCCGATTTGCAAGAAGGGATCTTTTATTCAAAGCTTGTTTGCAGCAGCGAATCAGATACTGTTGAAATTGATTCCAGGACTTCTGATGCCTTGGCTTTGGCCGTTCGATTTGGTTGTCCCATTTATATTTATGAAAACATCTTCGATGTGGCAGGAGTAGAAAACACAGAGGCTGAAGCGGTAACTGTTGGCAAGTCACCCGAACCTGGCATTTCATCTTCACATGACCTGAGATCCATGTCACTAGATGAATTGAATCTTTTACTCAATGAAGTGCTTGAACAAGAAGATTATATAAGAGCAATCGCCATCCGCGATGAAATCAATGCAAGAAAAAAATAGCTAGATGGTTGTTTTTCCCAATGCAAAAATCAACCTTGGATTGCGCATCACATCGAAAAGATCAGACGGATACCACAATTTGGATACTGTATTCTATCCCATTCCACTGTTTGATGTATTGGAGGTTGTTCAGCACGCATCCCAAGAAGTCGTTTTTAAAAGCAGTGGCAAAAATATTGAGGGTCCTGATGAACAGAATCTTTGCATAAAGGCATACAAGCTGTTAAAAAGTGATTTCCCTCAATTACCTGGAATCCAAATCCATCTTCATAAAAACATTCCCATGGGAGCAGGAATGGGGGGAGGTTCAGCTGATGGAGCCTTCATGATCAAACTCTTGAATGAAAAATTCAAATTGGATTTGGACAATGAAAAAATGGAGCAGTATGCTTTGCAACTCGGAAGCGATTGTCCGATTTTTATCAAAAACAAATCATGCTACGCCACTGGCAGAGGTGAATTGATGGAAGACATCCATATCGATCTTACAGGATATTGCTTTTTATTGGTCAGCCCGCAAATACATGTGTCAACAGCAGAAGCTTTTAAGAATATCAGTCCTCAAATACCGATCCAAACCTGCAAAGCAATCATTGAACAACCCATTGAAACCTGGAAGGATAGCTTGATCAATGATTTTGAACATATTGTTTTTCGCTCAAACCCTGTTTTAAAAAAAATCAAAGATGATTTATATACAATGGGCGCTATCTATGCATCCATGACGGGTAGCGGCTCAAGTTTTTACGGCATATTCAAATCTGCTCCAGACTTCAACCACTTCCTCGACAACGGATACGAAGCAACCTTGATCAATTCATGTCTCTAGACACTCCTGCACATTCTTCGGTTTCAATATTATTTCGTAATTTTATGTTGTGCTAAAAAGCAATACATATTCACTGCTTTCCTTGAACCTGGATCTCTTGAACCACTAGGTTTTCCAACTTTTTCTCAATTTTCTCACAATACTGTTGGCAGTTGACGGTTAACAGTTAACAGTCAACTGCCAACCCTATTCAATCTAAACACATGCACTCATCATACTACATAGCACTCGAAGAAAAATACGGTGCACACAATTATCATCCCCTACCCGTTGTCATTGCAAAAGCGAAAGGCTGCGAAATGTGGGATGTGGAAGGAAAAAGATATTTTGATTTTTTAAGTGGATATTCTGCTGTAAACCAGGGACATTGTCATCCGGCAATAATCAATGCATTGATTGAGCAAGCCGACCTGTTGACACTCACATCCAGAGCTTTTTACAATGACAAACTTGGCTTGTTTGAGAAATACATTACCGAGCTACTTGGCTTCGAGAAGATGCTTCCCATGAATACTGGTGCGGAAGCAGTTGAAACTGCCATCAAGTTGGCCAGAAGATGGGCGTATGTGAAAAAAGGCATCGAAGAAAACAATGCAAAAATCATTGTATGTGCCGACAATTTTCACGGAAGAACCAGCACCATCGTGTCATTCAGCACAGACCCTTCATCCTATTCGAAGTTTGGTCCATTTATGCCTGGATTTGAAGTCATTCCCTACAATGATTTACATGCATTGGAGGAAAAATTAAAAGATAAAAATGTTGCTGGCTTTCTTTTCGAACCCATTCAAGGTGAAGCAGGAATCATCATGCCAGATCAAGGTTATCTCACCAAGGTTCGTGAATTGTGCACATCACATCAAGTGCTCATGATGGCGGATGAAATTCAAACGGGACTCTGCAGAACGGGAAAAATGATGGCATGCGATCACGAAAACATTCAACCCGATCTGCTGTTGTTGGGTAAAGCATTGAGCGGAGGAACGATGCCAATCAGCGCAGTGCTTGCGAATGATGAGGTGATGTTGACCATCCAGCCAGGAGAACATGGATCAACTTTTGGAGGAAATCCATTGGCCAGTGTTGTTGGAATGGCATCATTGAAAGTACTTGTCGAAGAAAACATGGCAGAGAATGCTGAGAAAATGGGGATCCTGTTCAGAGAACTACTGCATCAAATTCAATCACCTTTCATCCGTGAGATCAGAGGAAAAGGATTGATGAATGCGATTGAAATCAATCATCCCAATCCAAATGCTGCATGGACACTCTGTGAAAGGTTCATGCAAAACGGATTATTGGCAAAACCAACCCATGGTGATAAAATCAGGCTGACTCCCCCACTGGTGATCAATGCCGAGCAAATCACAGAGGCTATTGGCATCATCCACCAATCACTTCCAGTGCTTGAATCGCTTTAAAATAAGTTGTTAGCTGCTATTTTAGTAAATTTGCCGACTATTCAAAGCAATGAGCGAAGAGAAATCACTGAATTTTTTAGAGGAAATCATAGAAGCAGATCTGGCATCAGGAAAGACCAAGACGGTGCATACCCGTTTCCCTCCGGAACCGAATGGATACCTGCACTTGGGACATGCCAAAAGCATATGTCTGAATTTTGGATTGGGCGACAAATACAAAGGCAAAACCAATCTGCGTTTTGACGACACCAATCCTGTTACAGAGGATACTGAATATGTTGATTCTATCAAGGCCGATATAAAGTGGCTGGGATTTGATTGGGAAGAAGAGCACTATGCATCAGACTATTTCGATCAGCTGTATGCTTTTGCAGTTCAACTGATAGAAAAGGGATTGGCATATGTAGATGATCTGAGTGCTGAAGAAATTGCAGCAACAAAAGGAACGCCCACCGAACCAGGCAAAGAAAGTCCATTCAGAAACAGAAGCACCGAAGAGAACCTCAGACTCTTTCAAGAAATGAAAGAGGGAAAATACAAGGATGGAGAAAAAGTATTGAGAGCTAAAATTGATTTGACATCGCCCAATATGCACATGCGTGACCCTATCATGTACCGCATCAAGCATACTGCGCATCACAGAACTGGAAACAAGTGGTGTATTTACCCGATGTATGATTTTGCACATGGACAATCTGATTCAATCGAACAGATTACCCATTCTATTTGTACACTGGAGTTTGAAGTCCACCGCCCCTTGTACAACTGGTACATTGAACAGCTGGGTATTCATCCCTCCAGACAGTTTGAATTTGCCAGACTGAATCTCACCTACACCGTGATGAGCAAACGAAAATTGCTTCAGTTGGTGCAGGAAAAATTTGTGGATGGATGGGATGATCCACGGATGCCCACGCTTTCTGGAATCAGAAGAAGAGGATTCACACCTGCAGCCGTGAGAAATTTTTGCGAAAGAATTGGAGTGCAAAGAAGAGAAAATGTAATCGATGTAGGGTTGTTGGAATTTTTTGTCAGAGAAGATCTCAATAAATCAGCGTTAAGAAGAATGGTGGTATTAGACCCCATCAAACTCATCATCACCAATTATCCAGAGGGCAAAACCGAAACGCTCAAAAGCGAAAACAATCCTGAGATGGAAGACAATGGAGGATACAGAGACCTGCCTTTTTCGCGTGAACTGTGGATTGAATCAGAGGATTTTATGGAAGTCCCGGCCAAGAAGTGGTTTCGCCTCGCACCCGGCATGAAAGCCAGGTTGAAATCCGCCTACATTGTTGAATGCAAGGATTTCAAAAAAGATGCAGACGGAAAAATCACTGAGGTCTATTGTGAATATATTCCAGAGAGCAAAAGCGGACAAGATACTTCGGGCATCAATGTGAAGGGAACTATTCATTGGATAGATGCGCATCAATCTTCCGAAGCAGAAGTAAGGCTATATGACAGATTGTTCAATACAGAAGATCCTTCATCTGAGGAAGGTGATTTCAAATCATATATCAATCCAAACAGCCTTGAAATCATTCCTCATGCTAAAATTGAGGCTTCTCTGAATGATGCGAAAGCCGGTGAACATTTTCAATTCATCCGAAAAGGATATTTTACACTCGACAGCAAATATTCAGCACCCGGAAAACTTGTTTTCAACAGAACAGTTACATTGAAGGATACTTGGAGCAAGGAGGTGAAGAAGTAGTTGACAGTTAGCGGTTGACAGTTAACGGTTGACAGTTGTCGGTTAACGGTCAACTGTATAGATAGGTCATTTTCAAT
>JBEAYH010000137.1:0-7075 GCA_041159435.1 Bacteroidota bacterium
AAATAAGATTGGGTGTCATTGGATTTGGCGTACAAGGTCATATCGATTTGGCTACTGCTTTGAAAGTGCCAGGTGTTGAACTTGCAGGTATCTGTGATCTGTATACAGGCAGACTTCAAAATGCAAAGGAAATGTACGGCAATGACTTGTTCACGACACGTGATTACAGAGCATTGCTTGATAGACCAGATATCGATGCGGTCATCATTGCTACGCATGATGTATGGCATGCCAAAATGACTACTGATGCTCTTGCAAAAGGAAAGCATGTATACATTGAAAAACCAATGGTATATAAAATCAACCAGGGTGCAGATATCATTGCAGCTGAAAAAAAATACGGCAAAGTTTTACAGGTGGGGAGTCAACGTGTGAGCAGCATAGGACTCGCAAAAGCGAAAGAACTGCTTTCAGCAGGAGAGATCGGTAAATTAAATATGGTGAATGCAGTATATGACAGACAAAGTTCAATTGGTGCATGGGAGTATACGATTCCAAAAGATGCAGATGCCAATACAACCGACTGGGATAAATTTATACAGGTCACCGATAAAATGCCGTACGATTCTAAAAAATTCTTTTGGTGGAGGGCATTCAAAGAAGTTGGAACTGGTGTTGCAGGCGATCTCTTTGTGCATCTGTTGAGTGGCACTCATTTGATTACCAATTCCAACGGACCCGAAACCATCTACAGCACTGGTCAATTCAGCCATTGGCTGGATGGTAGAAACATGCCAGATGTAATGTCGGGTGTGATGCAGTATCCTGATTGTGCTGAGCATCCTGCTTTTCAACTGACGCTTCAAGTGAACTTTATAAGTGGAACTGGTGGACAACAAATCATCCGTATGATCGGTTCAGAGGGTGTGATGGAAGTCAATGGCAATAATATCACTGTCAAGCACAGCATCCTTCCTGAAGCTCCGGGTTTTGGAGGATATGATTCTGTTTTCACTTTCTCAAAGAGTATGCAAGAAGAGATGCAAAAAGAATACGATGCAAAGTGGACTCCTGCTCAGAGAAAGAGAAAAACAAAAGATGACGTTGTATTCAAGGCTCCAGCTGGTTATGATGAACACCTCGATCATTTTACCAATTTCTTTGATGCAATAAGAACAGGAAAGAAAGTTGTTGAAGATGCAACATTTGGATTCAGAGCTGCTGCTCCAACCCTGGCATGCAATGACAGTTACTTCACCAAGAAGATTGTGAAGTGGGATCCAGTGAACATGAAATTGAAATAATTCTATAAAACTCCCTGCAAACTTCCGCCTGAAGAAAACAGTCTGTCTGTTTTCTTCAGCACTGCAGGATCCAACTCAACTGCAGGTGCATGGTGAGGTTTTATGCGTGCATCGATCAACATGGGACCTTTACAGCCCCAATGTTTGTTTTCAATAAATGATCCAATTCCATGTATGTCGTGTGATGGATTTGATCTTGTAAAAGTCACCCAAAGAAAATTATTCAGATGCTTTGCAACGAACGCAGCATCATCACATACCACCATCATCACAATACCCTTGATCTCATCCATCAGGCTCAAAAGTTGTTGATTGATTTCTTCCATTTCATTGTTGGCCTGAATGTGGTTGGTGTATGGTTTCAATTGAATGGCAACTACACCATTGAAGACCAATTGTGCATCCTTGATGCCGTTCATTGATCGAATTTTTTCCGGGACTTCAGTTGACAGTTTGCGAATTTGATCACCGTATGCAGCAAATACAACTTTGCTACCTGTGTTGAGTCCGGATCCAGAATAATCTAATGTATCAATCGTGGTATTGGTATAAAAATGGATATCTCTTTTCAGATCTATTCTCTCAAAAATATATGTGAGGTATTCTTGGATGTGATGGGTTGACAATTGATTGGACTCGTCTGCAGTAATGAATAGAAATTTTGCGAGACTCAATTGACCTGTTCCCAACACATGATTGGCAATGGTTAAAATTTCTGCTGGTTGTTTGGTCGGCAAATAGGGTGTATACCTTTCACTTCCAATAGCCAATAACAAAGGGTGTACACCAGATGCATCAACTGCATGGACCTCTTTGAGTCCAGGTATTTCATTGGGTATAGCCTCACCAGTAATTTCATGAATCAATTGTCCAAAGCTGGTATCTTCCTGTGGCGGCCTGCCAACCACTGTAAATGGCCAGATGGCTTGCTGTTTCGCATACACCTTGTGTACGCGCAAGAGTGGGAAGGGGTGTTGCAGACTATAGTAACCAAGATGGTCTCCAAAGGGACCCTCTGGTTTGTTTTCACCTGGGAATACTTCTCCTGTAATTACAAAATCTGCATCTGTGCTGATACAATATCCGTCGCGATACGTATAGCGAAATCTTCTTCCTGCAAGAATGCCGGCAAAATTGATTTCACTCATTCCTTCAGGAAGTGGCATCACAGCAGAGACTGTATGTGCAGGTGGCCCACCAACAAAAATGCTGACTTTCAGGGGTTTGTTTTTTTTGTTGGATTTGGTTTGATGCACACCGATGCCTCTATGAAGCTGATAATGCAGTCCGATTTCTTTATTGAGAATATAATCATTGCCACTCAACTGTATTCGGTACATGCCAAGGTTGGATTGAGCGATCCCTGGCTGATCAATGTCTTCAGAGTAAACTTGTGGAAGGGTTACAAAAGCACCTCCATCTTTTGGCCAATGATGTATCAAAGGAATATCCTCGATGCCGATTTCTTTGTATACAACAGGTTGATGAAAAGGATTGCGCAATGGCAATGCATGCAATGCATGCAAACCAGCTGAAAGATTTTTCAGTGGACGCTTAATTGCATTGATAGGATTTTGTTTGACCCTGATCAGTTGTTGTACATGTGAAAGGGTGTCTCTGAAAATAAACTTGCTCCTGTCGAGTGATCCAAAAATATTGGATGCAGCTCTGTAGCTTGAACCTTTTACATTTTCAAACAGCAGGGCAGGTCCGCCTGCTTCATAAACACGGTGATGGATGGTGGCCAATTCAAGAAAAGGGTCAACTTCTTCAGTGACCCTTTTCAAATGACCATTTCTTTCAAGATCAAGTAGGCATTGTTCCAGAGATGAATATGCCATTTGTTTTAATTAAATTCTTTCAAATGCAGAGAAGAAGAAACTGCCTTCGATTGCTGCGTTTTCATCACTGTCACTTCCATGAATGGCATTTTCTCCAACACTTTTCGCATATAATTTTCTGATTGTGCCATCTGCTGCCTGAGCTGGATTGGTAGCGCCGATAAGTGTTCTAAAATCAACTACTGCATTGTCCTTCTCCAAAATAGCTGCAACAATAGGCCCGCTGCTCATGAACTGAACCAATTCACCATAAAAAGGTCTTTCTTTATGTACTGCATAAAATTCACCTGCTTTTTCTGCACTGAGCTTGGTGGCTTTCATCGCAATAATTTTAAATCCTGCTGCTTCAATGTGTTTCAAGATTGATCCTGTATGCCCGTCTGCGAATGCATCCGGCTTGATCATGGTAAAGGTTCTGTTGCTCATATTCGGTTGTAAATTTGGACTGCAAAGTTAATGCTACAACATCCACCCACCAAGAAAAGCTGTACATTTGACAGCCGCATGAAAGATATTCAATCTGTATTCTCATCCATCGCACCTGCTCACAGCATTGTGATCACCATGCACCAAAAACCGGATCCTGATGCGATGGGCTCTTCTCTTGGACTTTTACATTTTTTGAAAAATGCAGGTTTTCAAGCTCAGGTTATCTCTCCAACGAATTGGGCAGATTTTTTGGACTGGATGCCTGGGATAAAAGATGTAGTTGATTATGAGAGCAAACGTGAACAGGCCAACAGAATCGTTGAAGAGGCTGACTGGATTTTTTGTCTGGATTTCAACAATATGTCCAGAACCAAATCAATGGAGCAAGTCCTGCTCAACGCCAAAGCACAAAAAGTACTGATCGATCACCACCGTGAACCGCAAACAGAGGTATTTGATTTTGGCATCAGTGATATAAGCAAAAGCTCTACTTCTGAAATGATTTATGATTTTATCATTTCAACTGGGAAAGCTGATTTAATGAATAAACAAACTGCGCAATGCATCTATGCAGGTGTAATGGCAGATACCGGTTCTTTCCGATTTGCTTCTACTACGGCAAGTGTTCATCTGATGGTTGCACATTTGAAAGGATTTGAAATTGAACATTCCAAAATTCATTCTGCTGTTTATGATAATTTTCAGGAGAACAGATTAAGGTTCATTGGCCATGTATTGACTTATAGAATGGAAATTTTGTACGAATACAATACAGCTTTGATTGCCATCCCGAAATCAGATACCCAAAAATTTCATATCAAGACAGGAGATACAGAAGGTCTCGTTAATTATCCACTTTCCATCCAAGGAATTGAAATGGCTGCATTGTTGATTGACCGTGATGATGAACGCAAATGGTCATTCAGAAGCAAAGAGCATTTCGATTGCAATACATTTTCTAGAAAATATTTCAATGGCGGTGGTCATTACAATGCATCTGGCGGCAGAAGTGTTGAATCGCTTGAAGAAAATGTTGCACAATTCAAAAAAGTATTGAAAGAATTCTCATCTTTACAACAATAATCAAACAATGAAAAAAACAAACCTTTTATTGGCTGCTGTAGCAGCTATTCTCATCAGCTCTTGCGGACAGCTAGGGTTTGAAAAATCAAAGTCAGGTCTCCAGTATAAAATCATACAATCCGGCGATGGTGAAAAACTTGAACATGGTGATTTTGTAAAATTTCAATACAAACTCACTTACAAAGATTCAGTTGTCATGAGCACCTATGGTGTGCTACCAGCGTATGACCAAGTTGACAGTGTTGGAAGGTTTCATGATTTTTCTGAAATCTTGACCAAATTAAAAGTAGGAGACAGTGTTGTTACTTATCAATTTCATGATTCATTGCAAAAAACATCTCAATTCGGAATGCCTCCATACCTGAAAAAAGGTGAAAAGCAGGTTGCAACCCTGAAGATCATCAAGGTATTTAAAAACAAGGCCGATCAGGTGGGAAGAGAGCTTGCGTATAATGACTATCAAAGTGAAATATCCAAGCACAAGGAAAAAGAATTGGCAGAGATCAAAAAATATGTTGATGCTAAAAATATTCCTGCTCAAAAAGTCAACAACGCCGTTTATTTGGTGATGGAGAAGGAAGGAACTGGTAGAAGTGCTGACTCTGGACTTATGGTTGGTATCAAATATTCCGGTAAAAGTTTTGATGGAAAATACTTTGATTCAAATGTCGATTCATCCAAACAAAGCATGGCACACCCAATGGAAACATTCTATTTCATTTCCAAGAGAGAAGGAGCTATTCAGGGAATGTTGGAGGCCATCACTGCATTCAAAGTAGGGAGCAAAGGAACCATGTATGTGCCATCCACATTGGCATATGGCCCTCAAGGAAATCCACCTGTGATAAAGCCTTACGAGAATCTTATCTTCGAAATTGAAGTAGTTGAAGTCAAAGAAGCGCCTGTTCAACAGCCACAAGGGTTACCACCTGGAGGTTACTAAAATAATTACTATTCAAGGGTCGTATGTACGGCCCTTTTTTATTTATTCAATTGTTGGAAAATTTGAAGGATCTCTTTCGCGGGTTTTACATCATGTACTCTCAATATATTGGCACCTTTCATCAGGGCATACATGTTCAATCCATTCGTACCATTTAATGACGTTTCTGGAGTGCTGTTCAATAATTTGTAGATCATTGATTTTCTGGAAATCCCCACCAAGAGTGGTTTGTTCATTGTTGCAAACCGATCAAGGTTTTTCATCAGTTGATAATTGTGTTCGACGGATTTCCCAAATCCGAATCCAGGGTCAATGATTATTTCCTGAATACCTTCTGATTCCAATTCAGAAATTTTTGATTGGAAGAATTGAACAATTTCATCGCTGATGGAATTGTACTGGGGATTTATTTGCATTGATTCTGGAGTGCCCTGCATGTGCATGCAAACAAAGGGGACTTTTAATTGAGCAACCGTTTTTATCATCCACGGATCCATATTGCCCGCACTGATATCATTGACAATACGGCATCCATTTTCAATGGCATATTTTGCAACAGATGATTTCGTTGTATCAATCGACATCCAAAGAGATGGAAATTCTTTTGTTACAAATGAAATGATCTCGGAGATGCGATGAATTTCCTCTTTCTCACTGATCTCCTCGCTTCCGGGTCTGGTGCTTCTGCCGCCAATATCCAAGATGTCAACACCCTCTTCGATCATTTGGATAATCATTGCCTTGGCCTGAGCAATGCTGGAAGTCCTGCTCCCTGCATAAAACGAGTCAGGTGTACAATTGATAACGCCCATGATCAAGGGTCGGTCTATCTTCAAAGTATCGTTGCCCGAATGAAGCTTGTACATGTAGTTTCTTTGTTACATTTGTAAATCAGATCCCAAATTTCGATGAATTCCACTACAAATCAACAATACGATCAAGCTGTTAAGACCTGCAAGGATATTTTCATCAAGAAAACTGTCGATTATGGTACTTCCTGGAGATGCCTGAGAATCATTTCCATAACCGACCAGATCTTCATCAAGGCCATGAGAATTCGTACCATTCAGGAAAAAAAAGCACAGAAAGTGGGAGACGACATCAATGCTGAATTCAAGGGCATAGTCAATTATGGTGTCATTGGACTCATACAACTCTCTATGGAAGATAACGAGCAACAAGAATTGGACGCAGAAATGGTTGCAAAATTGTATGATGAAAATATTGCATTTGCCAGAAATACGATGCTGGATAAAAACCATGATTATGGCGAAGCATGGCGCGACATGAGCCAGGAGAGTTATGTCGATCTCATCCTCATGAAACTCAGCAGAATTCGACAAATACTCTCAAACGATGGCAAGACTATCATCAGTGAGGGGATTGATGCGAATTTTGTTGATATCATCAATTATGCATTGTTTGGACTTATCCTGATTGAGGAAGGAAAAGCCGGACACAAAGCTTGAAAATGAACAAAGCAATTACTCATCTTTTCAGAATCATCGTTGGGGTGCTATTTATATTCAGCGGAC
>JBEAYH010000176.1:0-5750 GCA_041159435.1 Bacteroidota bacterium
CACTGAAAGCGGTGTGGTCCGTCTCATCAAATCAACCTATCACCTGTTGAACTTGGCAACTTATTTCACGGCAGGTGTTCAGGAAGTGAGGGCTTGGACGATTACAAAAGGCATGCTGGCACCACAAGCTGCTGGTGTGATTCACACAGATTTTGAAAAAGGATTCATCAGGGCTGAAGTCATCGCCTATGATGACTACGTCGCACTTGGCTCAGAAAATGCATGCAAAGAAGCCGGAAAAATGGCTGTTCAAGGAAAAGACTACATAGTTAAAGATGGCGACATCATGCATTTTAGATTTGCTGTATAAAAAATCGGATAAGCATAAAAAAACCGGATGAAATTTTCATCCGGTTTTTTTTATTGATTGATGCCAATTTATTGCGGCAACAATACCATATCAATTTTATGATACACGCCATTGATTGCATGACGGTCAGTCGCAGTAATCTTAGAGTATATAGGATTTTTAAATCCTTTTACACCCTGGGTTGCATCAAATGTCAATGGTGGTGCCACAGGCAAGGATGCAGACAATAAAGTTGGAACAGGTGTAGGAGTTGAAGGCAAATTGGGTGAGAATGCTCTTGCCAATAAAACATGATACGCAACAATTCCTCTTACAGTTGCAGCAGGCAACAGTGAAAATGATGTAGGTGACTGAGGCAATCCCAAAACTGCAAACAAGTTATTGAATGCTTGGTTGGTTGGAGCCATTACCGTAAAGTTTGCCAATGGATTGGCCAGAAAATCCTGGAATCTAGATCCAGATGGTACGCCTGCATCAGCAGCCAATACTGCTGCTACCAAGTATTGCAAATCTGCATCTCTTGCCATGGTATCCAACAGAACCCTGGTAGGTGGAGCAACAACTGCAAACATTCTATGCATGACACCATTCGCTGCATCGATATCAGTAGCTGTAACGGGAATGTTGTTGACAAAGGCACCTGATGCACCTCTAGAAACAAAGGTGCTGAATCTCACAAGTGGATTCGTATTGGGTGCAGGGATAATGAAACTTGTAACAAATTGCGTATTGGGAAATGAGGTAGGAATTTCTGCAGCAACCAATTTTTTACCGGGAATGATATGGTATTGCAAAATACTGGCAATGGTACTCGCCGGCAACACGCTGATGGCAGCGGCTGGAATTCCAGAAATATTGAAAGCGGCATCATTGGGCGCGAACACCGTGAAGACTTTATTTCTGTCGGACAAGTCAGCCAAGAGTCCAGCTTTGGTAACCGCAGCTTTCAAAATAGAATAGTTTGCATCATTGTTGATGATGTCACCTATCGTATTGTTGCTCTGTAGGTAGAATTGTCTGGGGACAGCCTCAGGAACATTTTTATTGCAGGAGGAAGTCAACACCACTACAAGTGTTGCTACAAGCGCAATCGATAAAGTATGTGTAATTTTTTTCATAATCATTTGTTTAACGAGTTGATAATGTATTACGCTTGGTTAAAAAACATTGTATCCAAATGAAACATAGTACAATCCACCAATAGAAGGATTGGCCAATGCAGTGATGTAGTATTGGTTGAGCAAGTTGTTTGCACCCAATTTAACAACGGATTGAATTTTTGGAAACTTATAACTAACCTGAGCATCCATTACATGGTATGCGGGAACTGTTCCGTTTGCCAAATCACTCTGATAATCAAATGCTGCCTGCCAACGGTGAACTACATTGAATGCAACGCGCTTGGACTTACCCATTCCATGATTTCCAAAAGTGGTATTGGTACGCAAACTTGGAGCATTGAAATAAGTTATGTAACCATTGGGCACATCACCCAATTTGTCAGATGACAAGTTGGTATTCAGGAAAAAACCTTTTGGAAAACGATATTCCAATGACACACCCCAACCTGAAGTTTGAACCCTGGTTGGACTGTTGATAGGAATTGAAAGAATTCTTCTGGTTGATGCTGCGAGTACATCAGTAGGCTTCGGACTTGCAGTGATTGATTGTGCAACCAGTACCCTGGTGATGAAATCCTGATAATTGCCTCTGTAGTAGTAAGCATCAAACATCAATTTCCCATTTTCCATCAAACCCCTGTAACCAATCTCGTAAGACCTTACAGCTTCAGGTTTAAACTCGCCCAACTGTTGTACGGTCAGTCTTCCACTTGCGAGTTCACTCAGTGAATAAATCGGATTGCTGGCAACTTTATAAAAATTCAACATTTCAGGAACGCCACCAATCAAAATCGCACCACCTGCAGCAAGGTTGATATATTGCTGTTGAACAGATGGGAAACGATAAGCTGTTTGATAAGAAACCCTGAAGTGATTGTCCTTTGCAACGCGCAGAAGAGCAGTTGCTCTTGGAGTAAATCTTCCTTTGAAGTTGTTGTTTTTATCGTATCGACCTGATACGGTGAATTTAACGGCGTCATCAAAGAACCCCTTTACAACCTGCATATAAGCACCTGTTTCAGTAACTGGAATGGTTCCAGCTGAATCTGCGAACAATGTACCTTGTGAATTCAGCACAAATCTTCTGTAGTTTCCGCCAACAAGAACCTGTGCCCAATCATTGATGACTGAACTGAGGTTGTATTGACCCTCTATTGCATATAAGTTGGTACGGTCGATGAACTTACCACCACCTTGTGATATGGCTCTAGATCTTGAAGAATCATATATTCTGTCGAATGCTGCACTTCCTGCTACTGGTCGACCCACATCTGCTATTGAACGTGCAAATCCATGTGCTTGATTTGAATTCATCCCTGATAGCATGGCATTTAAATAAGCCTGTCCGTATTGTGTATACCAAGTTGTTGAATTCTTCCAGCCTTCATTGAAAATTCTGGTAGTAATAGTAGAATTGTATGACTCACCAGCATTCTCTTGAGTGGTATAAGCTCTGAGCATCCAATTCTTGCTCTTCAACTCAGCTTTGTATTGCCCCATCTTGAAATTCAACAAGGAATACCTGTCACTACCTGTATAAACGGTATTACCGGTTCCCCAATGTCCAGCGATGATGGCTTCCACATTGTTGTTGAGTTTATAATGAAGAGCACCTCCAACTTTCACATTGAATGTAGTAGGATTGGTAACCTCTTTCTCCGTGTAGCCAGTTCTAGATACAGGATTTGGAGCACCAGTGATTGAATTGATATAAGGTGCAAGGAATGGCGCTTGTTGTCCAATGCCTCTCAATACGAGATTTAGATCGATGGTTGTTTCATCTCCATAGATATTCATACCATCGTAGTTGGGATCAGTTGGACGTGTACCGTCGATTACTTTACCCAAAAATGCACCAGATCTCAACACATTTCTATTGTCAGCAGCCAACCAGTCTTGGGCTTGTACCAAACCAGTGGTTATTTTGAACGCAAGACGATCGTTGATTTTTTTTGCATATCTCAGGTCATAATTGTAATAAGGTGATGGATCACGGTATTTTCCATCAACGTGCATCACACCATTTTTGGCTTGGAATGAAAGTCCTTGATATTTAAAAGGATCCTTGCTGTTGATAATTAAAGTACCGTTCATGCCACCAGATCCATAAAGTGCTGAAGATGCACCCTGCATGAGTTCCATGCTTTCTACATCCAACTCACTCAATCCAATGATGCTACCAACGGAGAAGTTCAAACCAGGTGCCTGGTTGTCCATTCCATCAACAATCTGGGTAAACCTTGTATTTCCACTTCCAGCAAATCCTCTGGTAGTAACTGTTTTGAAAGTCAAACTTGAGGCAACCATGTCTACGCCCTTGAGATTCAGTGCCATATCATAGAAATCAGCTGCAGCTGCATTCCTCAAGGCTGTAGTGTTCAAGCGTTCAATAGAAACAGGCGACTCAATGATTCTTGTGGGTGTTCTCGTTGCAGAAACAACCACCTCTTCCCCAAGTGTAGAACTCGGTTGCAAAGCGATATTTTTCATGGCTCCGGCAGATTCAACCTTCATTTCGGTTAAACCAAACCCGATAGAACTGAAAACAACTGTTACGGGGAACTTAGTACCAGATGGAAGTACCAATCTGAAATTTCCCTTATTGTCGGTGAAAGTACCGGCTGATCCATCTTTCAACGTGACTGAAACAGATCCGATGGCTTCTCCACCTGATGCATTTTTAACGCTACCTGTAACAACTTGGCTTTGTGCCAAAACCAATACAGGTGAGAGCAAAAATAGCAATGCAACTAAGCAAGCATATCTTTTCATAAGCATTTAGTTTTGATCAATTTACGGCAATATACTGAAAATCAAATAAGTAATTCTTTCCATTTAAAAACTAACTGATTCTGAATAACTTAACTTGTGTAAATCAGTCATCAGAATTACATTAGCGGCATGAAGATTTTCAATTTCCCGGGACAAACCAACTTCTATTCCGGCAAGGTGCGGGATGTCTATACCATCCAAGATTCCACCCTTGTAATGGTCGCAAGCGACCGAATTTCAGCTTTTGATGTAATTCTTCCTAGGCCAATTCCTTTCAAAGGCCAGGTATTGAACCAGATTGCAGCATATATGCTTGAAAAAACAAAAGATATATGTCCAAACTGGCTATTGGAAGTCCCGGCACCCAACGTTTCAATTGGAAGAAAATGTGACCCATTTAAAATTGAAATGGTGGTGAGGGGAAATCTGGTGGGTCACGCATGGCGAACTTATCAGAATGGCAGGGTGCTTTGCGGCCAGACCATGCCAGATGGACTCAAGGAGAATGACTTCTTCCCCACTCCTTTGATTACACCTTCAACAAAGGCTGCGGCCGGACACGATGAAGATATCAGCGAGGAGGAGATTGTTTCTCAGGGACTTGCTAGCCAGGAAGATTGGGAGATATTGAAAAAATACACCCTGGCACTGTTTGAAAGAGGCAAAGAACTTGCAAGAAAACAAGGACTCATCCTGGCAGACACCAAATATGAATTTGGTAAACTGAATGGAGCAATTGTGCTGATGGATGAAATACATACACCCGACTCATCCAGGTACTTCTATGCCGATGGTTTTGAGGAAAGACAACAAACAGGTGAACGCCAAAAACAACTCAGCAAAGAATTTGTAAGAGAATGGTTGATTGCCAATGATTTCATGGGGAAAGAAGGACAAAGCGTTCCGGAAATGTCAGACGATTGGATTCAGATCATATCAAACAGGTATATAGAACTGTATGAAAAACTGATAGGTGAAAAATTCAAACCGCTTGCGCTGAGCGACCAAGAAACCGAATCCAGGATATTGACTGCCATCAGCAAACTATAGAGAGGAATCTTTTCTTTTTGAAAGTTCCTCCATGCGCTTTTTGGATTTGTTGAAAATATTTCTGCCTTTATCAATTCCTTGTCTTCTCTTTTTTTGTTCTGATTCATCCAGATGGATAAAATCCTGACAGTCCTTGCTGCAACAATTAGACAACTTATTCCTGCATTCATCACATTGAATAAACAAGAGATGACAGGCAGCATTCGCGCAGTTGACATGCACATCGCATAGTTTGCCGCAAATGTGGCAATTGGATAAAATATCATCGGTGATTCGCTCACCCAATCTTTCATCAAAAACAAAATTCTTTCCGATGAAATTGTTCTCCAACTGCTGCTCGCGCACATTATTAATATAATGAATGATGCCTCCTTCTAAATGAAAAACATTTTTATATCCATTGTGTAACATCCATGCACTGGCCTTCTCACACCTTATTCCACCTGTGCAATACATAATGATGTTTCTGTCTTTTTCTTCTTTAAACATATCGGCTG
>JBEAYH010000033.1:0-4665 GCA_041159435.1 Bacteroidota bacterium
GCCAAAGTGAAAAAACTATTCGACGATTTAGCCAAGAGTGGATTTGCTGCTCCAACGAAATAGTTTATCATGAAAAATATTTTTGCACTGTTTGTTCTTGCATGTATCATTTCCTGCAAGAGTACGGTGAAGGAATTTACCCCTTCTTTTACGTTGATTCCTTCCGAAAAATTTCTTTTCAAGTCATTTGTTGATTGCAATATGGCAGAGGCTTGGATAGGAGATACATTGCGCATATTTGCTGGTAAGTATGGCGAAGATCCTGTTTGGGGTGATTCCAAAGAATTAGAATTTGCAAGCGGGAAAAATTCGGATGAAGTTTTTTTAACACCTGCTGATCAGTTCATTGATCCCATCATGCCTCCCAATGTACAACCAACTGAAAATGGTTTACATGGAGCTGTTTGGTTTGAAACTGTTTATCAATCTTCCAAGGATCCATCTGGCAAAACACTCTACGCCATTTATCACAATGAAAACTATCCTGCTACGTTGCCGTATAATGCTGTAAGTGGCCAAGGATATATTGATACGTTGTGGCCACAGGGACTCACAGATGCATCTTCTGCAGCTGCAGTATGCAGGATCGGTGTGATGAAATCCACTGATGGCGGTCATTCATGGGATAACAAAGGAATTTTTATTGAGGACCTCCAGCCAAGGATGATTTTAAAGCCGCACAACAATTCACTCACATTTGCAGGAGGCGTAGGTGATCCATCTGCTGTAGCAAGCGGGGAATATTTGTATTTGTTTTATGGTGAATATGGGTATCCGGGTGAATACAAGGCAGATCAGTATGATTCAGTATTTGAAGCAAGCGGTCAGTGCATCAGCATTGCCAGAATCAAAATATCCGACCTTGACAATCCGGTTGGGAAAGCAAAAAGATGGAATGGAAAATCTTTTGATGTTGCTTACAACGGAATAGGCAAGCCCATACAATCTTTGTTGATACCTGCTTCAGAGAAGGGAGGTGCCGCATCCAGGGCGGGAGGCAATTTTCATTGGGGTCCGTCTGTGAGTTGGAATGAGTACCTCAATTGCTGGGTGATGATGATGGGAAGAGTTGAGGGACAAAAATGGATAGGTGATAAAATTTATATATCATTCAATAAGAACAAAGATCTGGGTGCAGGAAACAATTCACAACAGTGGTCGAAGCCGGTGTTGGTGTTGCAAAAACCCGGACATATATTATGGTATCCCTCTTTGCAGCCATTGAATACAGAGGAAGATATCAAAAGCAAAAGGACCTGTTTGAGATTGGGTAAAAAAGCAAGGTTGTTCGTGAAAGATATGCTGGGTCCACAGGCAGATTATATCTCAGAATACATCATTGAGTTTGAAAAAAAATAATCACCTCACTGCAACTGCAATTTTACTGTCAGCTGTTCCGTAATACAGAAACCATTTGTTGTTGAAGTGAACCAATCCTTCAATAAAACAGACCTCATTTACTTCTCCCAGTTTTTCATAGTCTTTGTCAGGTTTGATGAAATAACTATTTGTTCGATGGATCAACCTGTAGGGGTTGGAAGAATCAAACAATGCTTGTCCCGCGCTGTAACTAAACTTGGGCAATGTGGTATCGTTGAAATTTGCTGCATTGCTGCCGTTGTACAAGAGCAAGATTCCATTATCGGTGAGCAGTGCATATGGACCCGGTTCAACCAATCGGCTGTCGTGGTATCCCATTCTCGGATGCATCACTGCTATTAACTTTTTACTTTCTTCATTCTCTGCGGCAGTCCAATGTTTCAAATCATCAGAGTATGCTATAAACAGATTGGTATCGCCAAAGTACATCCAATATTTACCCTTGATCTTTGCAGCTACTATATTCCCGTTGATTTCTCTGGAAACAATGGCGCCCGATTTAGACCAGTAATTGATGTATTTTTCATCCTTCAGTACGGGTCCCATTTTCTCCCAATGCAATAAATCTTTTGAAAAAGCATAACACAATCTTGCTGTTTTACCATCATAAGCCGTGTAAGTGAGTATATAATCACCAGTTTCAGTTGAAACAATTCTTGGATCTTCGATGCCACCTTTCCATTCGTATTTTAAAAGACTGTCCTGATCTGGGAATAAAATGGGTTTGGGATTTTTCTTGAAATGTATTCCATCTTCGCTGATGGCCATTCCCAATCTGGAAGTCCCTGCGCTGTCCTGTGCCCTGTAAATGAGGTAAATTTTATTGTCTCTGACCAATGCAGTGGGATTCAATACATTTTTTTCTTCCCAATGAATGGTTGTTTTGCTGAGAGGACAGTCAAACACCTGACTTGTATCGGGCAGCATGATTGGATTTGCACTGTCTGCTTTTAGAAACCCACTCATGGTCCAAGATTCCTGTGAAACTTCTTTGTTCTTGCATGCGATAAAAGCAATAGAAAAAAATATTCCTATAATAAAGATTGAAATCCGCATCATGATTATATTTATGATTCTTGTAAATGAAAATAAGATTAATTTTTTTTCTCTCTGTGCTTTGCATGCTATCATGCAAGCAGCGTGCTGCTGACCATGCAGTGAATCAGGACAGTCTTGCACATTGTGCAAGTCAGTTGCCTTCCCGCTTTGGTACACATTCAGCAGGAGATAGCATTGCAGCATCTTCACTTGAAGCCAATCACGAAGGTATGGTATGGATTGAGGGTGGAACTTTTGTAATGGGAGCAGAGGATCAGGAAGGAAGAGCAGATGAATATCCTTCGCACAATGTAAAGGTTAAAGGATTTTGGATAGATGTTACAGAGGTCACGAATAAACAGTTTCAACAATTTGTAGATGCAACAGGGTATGTAACCACTGCTGAAAAAGCACCCGATTGGAATGAATTAAAAAAACAGCTGCCTCCAGGAACACCCAAACCACCAGATAGTGTATTGGTTGCAGCATCATTGGTATTCGTACAACAACCTGCTGCTGTTGGGTTGGGAGATCCAAGTATGTGGTGGACCTGGAAAAAAGGTGCCAGCTGGAGACATCCACAGGGTCCAGGTTCAACCATCAAGGGGAAAGAAAATTTTCCTGTTGTGCATGTGTCATGGGATGATGCAATGGCTTATTGTAAATGGAGCGGCAAGCGTTTGCCAACAGAAGCAGAGTGGGAATATGCAGCAAGGGGAGCGAACCGTGCTAAATACCCATGGGGCAATGAGGATGTGGAAGACCATCAACCCAAAGCCAATACCTGGCAAGGCAAATTTCCAAGTTTGAATACAACATGGGATGGATTTGACAATACTTCACCCGTGAAATCATTTCAATCCAATTCATATGGATTGTACGATATGGCAGGAAATGTTTGGGAGTGGTGTGCGGACTGGTATCAGCATGATTATTACAAAAAAATCGGGCAATCACTCGTTGAAAATCCTGCGGGTCCATCCAGCAGCTTTGATCCGGATGAGCCGACTGTTCCTAAAAAAGTTGTGCGAGGAGGATCTTTCTTGTGCAATGCCAGCTATTGCAAGGGCTATAGGGTAAGTTCCAGAATGAAGACAGCAACTGATACTGGTTTAGAGCATACCGGATTCAGATGTGTGGCTGATTGATCAAAGCGCTGCATGAGCTCATTTTGATTTAATGCTATTTGGTATTTTTTTCTCAGAAAGTTTTTGAAGCACATCCATCTGTTGGGCAATCGTTTTTTTGAGGAAACTGATTTCTGCTTTTTGCTCTTCTACCAGGTTTTTTAGCCAAATGAAATGCTCCTCTTTAGAGAAGTCGCCGTTGGCTGACATGAAAATCTCCTCCCCTATATTTTCAATGTCATCAATGCTTACACACAGAAAATCAGCAATTTCTGCAAGGGTATATTTATTGATATTGCCTGTTCGCTCAAAATGAGAGATCAGCGTGCGTGTTTTCCCAATTCCTTTGGCAAGATCGTATTGCGTGTATCCCTTAAAGGAACGGATTCTCTTAATCTTATCGCCCAGATGAATTTTTTTCTTTTTCACCTCCGCAATTGAATAAATATTAATTTGTCAAAATGACAAATATTTGTCATTTTGCATTTTCGGTGTACTTCATATAGGCTCTTTGTCTATTTTTAAAGTGTACCAAGGGCTCTGATTAGTAACGTTCCGAGAAATCGGAACGTTTTTATTTAAAGCTCACAAGGCATTATTAAATTTACCTCATAATCATTTCAGATGAATCCTAAGTTGAACGCATTTTTAAATTTAGCTGGGCTGTCACTGGTTATTGCCGTGAATGCTCTTGCCAATATTTTACCGATCAATGGGTTGAATACGGGACAGATTTCAGGATTTTATCCCAATTATTTTGTACCAGCAGGATTTACATTCAGCATTTGGGGGATTATATATATCATGCTGATCGGTTTTGTTGTTTTTTCCATTGCCATTTCTTTTGGCGCGGCCGACACTGCATCAGCGAAGATCATGGATCAAATCAGTTTACCATTTCAGGTTACTTGCCTATTGAACGCCGGATGGATTGTAGCATGGCATTATTTGCAACTGGGCTTCTCTCTGATTATCATGGTTGGGCTGCTTGTATTTCTAGCAAAAATTTTCATCCGGATCCGCAAGCTTGAAAAACCTTCAAGAGTTTCATATGGTTTTTGGTTAGAGCAACCATTTATAGTCTACCTGGCATGGATATCAGTCGCAACCATAGCCAATG
>JBEAYH010000034.1:0-2742 GCA_041159435.1 Bacteroidota bacterium
ATATTTAATCATACAATCATACTATGAAAGCAGATATCATTGTTTGTGGTGGAGGACTGGGTGGATTTGCAGCAACACTTGCAGCGGCGAGAAATGGATACAAAGTTATTCTTACAGAAGAAACAGATTGGATTGGTGGACAACTCACACAACAGGGCGTTCCACCAGATGAGCATCCATGGATTGAAACACATGGCGCACCAGCGAGTTATATGCAGTTTCGAAATCAAGTGCGTGCATATTATAAAAAATATTATCCACTTACGGATGAAGCAAAAGCCAGACCTTTCTTGAATCCGGGTGATGGTGCTGTATCGCGCCTATGTCACGAACCAAGGGTTGCCTTGCAGGTTTTGCATGAAATGCTCAAGCCATACATTGAAAGTGCACATGTACTCTTGTTGCTCAACCACAAAGTGGTAGAAGCCAAAGCCACCAAGTTGCAAGTCAACGAAGTCACGATAAAAAATGTTTTAGACAATATATCCATCAAAGCAACGGCTGACTATTTTGTTGATGCAACTGAATTGGGCGATCTCTTGCCACTCACCCAAACAAGCTATGTTACAGGTGCGGAGTCCAAAAAAGAAACGGGTGAACTGCATGCAGCTGAAAAAGCTGATCCTGCCAATCAACAATCGTTTACTTGCTGTTTTGCAATTGATCATGAAGAAGGTAAAAACAATGTGATTGAAAAGCCGAGTGAATATGATTTCTGGAAAAACCATGTTCCTGATCTTCATCCAGCTTGGTCTGGAAAATTGTTGGGTCTCACTTATTCTCATCCAGTCACACTTGAACCCAGAACATTGGATTTCAATCCGGATGGAAGCAGTGTCAATAAAACATTGAATCTCTGGAACTACCGACGCATCATTCACCATAAAAATTTTCTGCCTGGGGTTTACAGAAGCGATATCAGTTTGATCAATTGGCCGATGAATGATTACATGTTGGGGAATTTAGTGGATGTGGGTGAGAGTGCATTCAATCGACATGTAGATCGTGCCAAGCAACTAAGTCTCAGTTTGCTCTATTGGCTGCAAACAGAAGCCAAACGTCCGGATGGAGGAATGGGATGGCCAGGACTCAGACTCCGCAAGGATATCATGGGAACAGCGGATGGCTTGGCCAAATATCCATACATCCGTGAATCAAGAAGAGCGAAAACGATCTTTACTGTGAAAGAAGAACATGTCGGAAAAGAGCAATTTGACAATGGATACGGGAAAAACGGCATGAAGCATTATCCATTTGAAGACAGCGTGGGTATTGGATATTATCATATTGATCTGCATCCGAGCAGTACAGGTGACAATTATATTGACTTCGATTCTATTCCTTTTCAAATTCCATTGGGAACATTGATCCCAATTGAAAAAGAAAATCTATTACCAGCCTGTAAAAACATTGGCACCACCCACATCACCAACGGTTGTTTCAGGTTGCATCCGGTTGAATGGAGCATCGGTGAGGCAGTGGGCTGTTTATTGAGTTATTGCATGAGCAACAAAACTACTCCCAGAATGGTAGCCACGAATAAAGAAACCCTGAGGTCGTTTCAATCTTTTATTCAGCGCCAGGGACTTGAAATCAACTGGCCGCAGCAGTAATTTAGAAATTACAGTTGGTCTTGTTATAGGTTGGATCTCCTGAGAAACCTTTTGACATAGCCGTCTTAATAGTAGCACATCCCTGGTCCTTCTTGCCCAGTGAAATTTCAGAAACACCTTTGTAATAGTAAGACTTGCCCGCTGCATTGCCACTGACTGAAATTGCCTTGTTGAAATACCTGATCGCCTGATCAAAGTTTGACATCGAGTAATAACAGATGGCAACATTTTCCATGTGAACATAATTGGTGACATCAATATTGGCAGTCACCAAATACTCTTTGGCTGCAAGTGCATATTGCTTTTGATTAAAATGAATCGTTGCCTGTTCCAAATTCTTTTGTGCAATTTGAACCATCTCCTGAGATACAACTGGAACGTTGCGAACTGGATTGCTCAGAGATGCCAGGAAATTGTTTTTCATATTGGTGAAAAGATTCACACTGTCTGGAAAATATTTAAGCGCAGAGTCAGCCAATGCAATCAATCGCTGATTGGCTCTTTGTTTCACGACCATGCTGGCATTGAAATATTCAACCCATGCACGTGTCTCATTCCTATAACGGGTATACAATGCAAATGCACTGTCTATTGCTGTCGTATCACGTTTTTGCACAGATCCATACAGCCAGTTTTTATATGCACTGAAAGAACGGGGCTTGTATTCAAAAGCTAGCTTGGCATATTTATACCCGCTGTCTGCTTGATTCATTTTATAATACATGCCAGCTTTAGCAAATTCGGAATAGTGGATGTATGGATTTTGCTTAGAAGCCTTGTCCAACATACGGATAGCAGTCTCGTAATCATTCTTTTTAAATGCATACCTCGACATGATGGCATCTATGGGAATGGAGTTGTATGAAAGTTGAGGATAGGTTGGAAAATCATACTCCAAATCAGGAATCTGTGCAATATCCTTGTCCATATCTCCTGAAAACAGCTTCTGCCCTTTCATGGAATCAAATACCTGGTTATTGATCATGATGGCAATGCCGGCGAAGAGCAAAGCAGGAAGAAAGAAGAAGGTGGTTTCAAATGATTTCTTTTGAGGACTTGTAGATGGAATCAAAAATATCAGTGAAGCCATGAACGCAAAATTCACTTGCATGATGGTACGCTCCACAGG
>JBEAYH010000103.1:0-15366 GCA_041159435.1 Bacteroidota bacterium
CCACTCCTTTAACCGCATAAATCCCCCAATGAATAAAAACACCGAGTTTGGCATCCTGAAACCACTGCATCTTAGAACGAATGCTCTCAGCAGGTATTTTATCTTGTGATAATACTGGATGGGAAATCAGCAAAGCTGATACAATACATACATGGATTAATTTCATATGGAGATTATTGAACTGATATCGTAAATCTATGAAGATTTAGATGTTTCCTGAACGGGTTCTGGCTTTTTCTTTACAGCAACCAAATCCTCGTAATTCACCTGAAGGGGCATTGATCCGAGTGTCACAAAAGCCTTTTTGCCCCTGACCTCACTCAATACAGCGATCTTGTTGTTTTGTTTCATCATGACATGATCACCAACTGTCGGCTTTTTTGCAAGCAATATATAATTGCTGTCAATTTTTTTCTTGGCTTTTTCCTTGACCTGTTTATCTTTTTGATTGAACAAGAGTGCCTGTAAATTTTTGATCAATTGTTTTTTGTCTTCTTCAGCATCCATCCTTTTCCAATCAAAAACCACTTGCTTGAGCTTGCGCTCCATATCCTTCAAATAGACAAGCTTCTCCTCTGCAATTTTATTTTGTTCTTTCAGCAACTCAACCTGTTGCCGGTGTTTTTCTCTGTTCAGTTCCTCATGAAGCTTTTTTCTTTGCACATCATTTTCTTTGATCAACTTCTGAAGCTCTTTCTCTTTTGTTTCCAAAATTCTCAGTTCCTGTTCAGTTTTATTCAAGAGTTTATCAAGCGTAAAATGATTTTCATCAACCAAAGATTTTGCTCTATTGATCAACTGAGCGGAGAGTCCGATTCTTTCTGCAATTGAAAAAGTATAGGAACTACCTGGCTTTCCTATATTCAACTTGTATTCAGGCAACAGATGTTTTTCATCAAAAGCCATGGCCCCATTTACAATACCGGGCGTTTTACTTGCCATTACCTTGAGGTTCAAATAATGGGTTGTAACAATTCCAAAGGCATGTTTTTTCAATAACTGTTCAAGAAATACTTCAGCAAATGCGCCGCCCAGACTTGGATCGCTACCGCTTCCCAATTCATCAATGAAGAACATGGTCCGGCCATTGGCTTCCTCCATGAAGTATTTCATATTTTTTAGGTGTGCACTGTATGTACTCAATTCAAACTCGATGCTTTGGGTATCTCCGATATGAATCATGAGCTGCTTAAAAATTCCGAAAGTTGATTCTGGATGAGCGGGAACCAATAGTCCTGACTGAACCATGAGCTGAAGGAGTCCGGTGGTTTTCAAACAAACCGTCTTCCCTCCTGCATTTGGTCCGGATATAACCAATATCCTTTGTTTATCATTCAGCGTCAAATCAAGTGGAATAACTTTCTTCCCATTTTTTTTATTGTAGAGTAAAAGAAGCGGATGGCATGCCCTCACCAACTTGACTTCAGCATTTTCTGTAACATGAGGCAAATGCGCATCCATCATTTGGGCCAATTTTGCTTTCGCCCTTACGAAATCATATTCGCCTAAAATTTCCATGTATTGCTTTAAAAGCGGAGCATGTACAGACAAATGTGCTGTCAGTTGTTTCAAGATTCTGTATTCTTCATCCCGCTCGTCATTTTCCAAAGAGTAAATATCATTGTTGATATCGATTGTTTCTTCTGGCTCAATGAATGATGTTCTCCTCGAATCACTTTCGCCATGCAAAATACCTTTGACGATTCGTTTGTGCTCTGCATAAATAGCAAGCACCCGACGACCGTTTAAGAATGATTCCTCGATATCTGCAATGTAGCCAGCCTTTTGA
Source organism: Bacteroidota bacterium (assembly GCA_041159435.1). Taxonomy (GTDB): domain Bacteria; phylum Bacteroidota; class Bacteroidia; order Chitinophagales; family Chitinophagaceae; genus Pollutibacter. Next base: position 1,790 of record JBEAYH010000103.1, read on the forward strand.
AGTTTGCTTAGGATGCGTTCGAAACTGCGTCTTTGCTCATTTCGTTTTTTGTAGAGTTGCATTCGGATTCTTGATAATTCATCCGATGCAGTATCCAAGACACGGGCATCATCACCGATGATCTTTTGAATAGATGTTGAAATGGATTTTTCAACATGCGTAGCAGCAAGAATAGCGTATAAAGAAGAATAGCGGTCAATCCGCTCGTCATCAAACCACCTGAAGATGGATTCGATGTTGTCGGCAAGACTTTTAAATTGCAGAAAAACTTCCCCAGTCAGGACAGCTCCCGAAATAGACAACAGCTTTATTTCCTTTTGCAAATTGAAAGCAGTTCCATGCTGAAATGTCTGACCTGTTGCAAGCAATTGCAAATACTGATAGGTCTGTCGAAGTTCGGTCTCTATAAAATCCTTCTTGGTATGGATTCTCAATGATGCAGCCTTGTCATTCCCAATAGCAGTTTGGGTTTGTTCAACCAAGAGCGCCTTGATCTTATCAAATTCCAGTTGAATGGGAGCTGATTCAGGATAAAACCGCATGTTAAATGAAATCTAATTTCCCCGCAAAAATACGCCTAATTTAACAGGTAACCTTTTTAGAATTAACTTCGTGTAGCTCAACTTTATCATCATATGAAAAGAATTAGCATTGCACTGACATGCCTGGTTTTGATATTCACAGCATGTGCGCAGGCAGATAAAAAAAAGACAGACAATCCATCAAAAAAAATCAACTCGAAATCTATGAATACGGAGAAAATCACTTTGGGATCAGGATGTTTTTGGTGCACAGAGGCTATTTATGAACAAGTGAAGGGTGTTATCAAAGTAACCAGTGGTTATTGCAATGGACACGTTAAAAATCCGACTTATGAGGAGGTGTGTGAAAAAACAACCGGACATACAGAGGCCTGTGAAATAGAATTCGATCCGAAACTCGTTACGGTTGACGAACTACTTGAAATTTTCTGGCAGGTCCATGACCCAACCACATTGAATAGACAGGGCAATGATGTTGGTCCACAATACAGAAGCGCAGTTTTCTACCACAATGAACATCAAAAAGAAAGAGCAGAGTATTATAAAAAAGAACTGGATGAAAGTGGAGCCTATGCTGCAAAAATTGTAACAGCGATTGAGCCAATCAAAGATTTTTATGCCGCTGAGAAATATCATCAAGATTATTACAAAGACAACAGCAGTCAGCCTTATTGTTATTTTGTAATCAGACCAAAACTTGAAAAATTTGAAAAAGTTTTCAAGGAGAAACTAAAAACAAAATAATTGAAGATGCGCTTGCTCCTCATCGCTCTGCTTTTATTTTCTACACTCTTCTGTGCGCAGTTTATAAAAGCACAAGGGAGCAATGGGGTAAAAAAATTCACCCATGCAGACACCCTGAGAGGCAGCTTGAGCAAAGCTAGAACTTGGTGGGATGTTCAACATTATACCATTCTGGTTGAACCAGATTACATCAATAAAACCATTTCAGGTAAAGTTGACATTCGATTTAAGTCCAATGCAATGCATGACACCATGCAAATTGATTTGCAGGAACCCATGCAACTCAACAAAGCTTATCTGGGTGAAGAAAAGCTGGATTATTTCAGGGATGGGAATGTTTATTTCTTGATACTTAAGCATTCAATCAAGTCTGGCTCCGAAGCCACCCTTGCACTTTCATTCAGTGGAAAAGTGAGAGAGGCCATCAGACCGCCTTGGGATGGTGGATGGATTTTTTCAAAGGATAAAAAGGGAAATCCATGGATGAGTGTTGCCTGCCAGGGACTGGGTGCGAGTGTTTGGTATCCATGCAAAGACCATCAAAGTGATGAGCCCGACAAAGGAGCATTGCTAAGGATTTCTGTTCCGGATTCATTGGTTGCAGTTGGAAATGGAAGACTGAAAGGCAAGCATCAATATAAAAATGGCTGGACGGTCTATGATTGGGAAGTAAAAAACCCCATCAACAATTATAACATCATCCCCTACATAGGAAAGTATGCACATTTCAATGAAACATACGCTGGTGAAAAAGGAAAACTGGACTGTGATTATTGGGTATTGGAGGATGAAGTAGGAAAAGCAAAAGAACAATTCAAGCAAGTACCTCAAATGCTAAAGGCTTTTGAACATTGGTTTGGCCCTTACCCCTTTTATGAAGATGGATTCAAATTGGTTCAGTCACCACATCTGGGCATGGAGCACCAAAGCGCTGTTGCATATGGAAACGGATTTCAAAATGGTTACCGCGGACGGGATCTATCAGGTTCAGGCTGGGGACTCAAATGGGATTTCATCATTGTGCATGAAAGCGGACACGAGTGGTTCGGGAACAATATCACATCAAATGATTTGGCTGACATGTGGCTGCATGAAAGTTTCACCAACTACAGTGAAACATTGTTTACAGATTTCCATTACGGAAAAGAAGCAGGAAATGCATATGTGCAAGGCACCAGGGCATTGATCAGAAATGATGCCCCCATCATTGCATCATACAATGTAAATGATCAGGGTTCAGGTGATATGTATTACAAGGGAGGCAACCTTGTTCACACAATCAGACAACTGTTCAACAGCGATGAAAAATTCAGAGCAGCATTGAGAGAGCTAAACAAAATATTTTACCACAAAACGGTCAATACAAAAGATGTTGAACAGTTTTTCAGCAACAAAACCAACATCAACCTGGAACCAGTATTTGACCAGTACCTCAGAAATACACAGATTCCTACACTTGAGATAAAAAAAGAAAAAAAAGAAACCAGGTACCGCTGGACTGACTGCAATCCAACATTTAACATGCCAGTCAGCGTATCATTGGGTAAAGAATCAATATGGATCTACCCAACTACCAGTTGGAAAACATTTAAAACATCAATAGATCTTAGCAAGATTTCAGTGGATAAGAATTTCTATGTGGGATTGAAAAAATAAAGCCGATCAATCACTCGTTTTAATCCTTCCAGCCTTCACATATCTTCTTTGCCAGTAAGTTTCATCCAGATCACTGATGATTACGCCGTTGGATGTAGATGCATGTACAAATTTGTTGTTGTTGATATAGAGTCCAACATGCGAAATTCCACCCGAGGTATTGAAAAAAACCAAGTCGCCTTCCTGCAGCTGACTCCTTTCAATTTCAGTACAAAATGCTGCCTGTTCTCTTGAAGTGCGGGGAAGCTGTACAGCAAACGCATCACTTGCCAATCCCTGTACAAAAGCAGAACAATCAATTCCTTCTTTGGAAGTCCCGCCAATGCGATACGGAACAGCATACCACTGATGAATATATTCTACCAACTTTTTGTTGGTGAGTTTTTCCACCTCAATGTCCAACAAAACAGCATATCTGAAAAAATAACTAGGAAGGAATTCAATCCCAGGCAAATCATTTAGATAATTGGAAGAGGGAGCATCTTCAATGAATTTAATGGAGGCTTCTGCTACATATTGACTTTTCTTTCCAGGATTCAACACAACCGATATGTCATCGAAATAGGGGGAAGACTGTTGGGCTTTTTTGGCTCCAGGAATGGGCTTGAACAAGGCACAGGAGGAAAACAAGGACGCAAGGATGGCACCACAGAGGAAGTTGCTCCAAATGGACCACGTCGAGGTGTTTTTCTTTTCTAAAATGTGGAAAATACTCCTTCCCATTTACTGTTTTATTTGCGAAATTCGAATTTCGCTTATGTCACGTTTTTCCCACCTCCATGTACATACCCAATATTCTTTGCTCGATGGAGCGGCCAGTATTGGTGCGCTGTACAAAAAAGCAATGGATGATGGGATGCCTGGACTTGCCATTTCTGATCACGGCAACATGTTTGGAGTATTCCAGTTTGTTGCAGAAGCATACAAGCACAAAGTCAACCCAGATGACAAAAATAGCCCTTTGAAGGTAAAACCCATCGTGGGTTGTGAATTTTATATTACTGAGAACAGGCACAGAAAAACCTTTTCAAAAGAAGAGAAAGACCCCAGGCATCATCAAATTTTGCTAGCCAAGAATGAGATTGGTTACCGCAACCTGGTGAAATTAACATCGCTTGGATATATAGAGGGACTCTACAGCAAATATCCCAGAATTGACAAAGAACTCATCCACAAATACCACGAAGGCTTGATCGCTACTACCTGTTGTTTGGGTGCATTGGTTCCTCAAACAATCATGAAAAAAGGTGAAGAGGACGGTGAAAATGAATTCAAGTGGTGGCTGAATATTTTTCAAGAGGATTATTACGTTGAACTGCAGCGACATGGAATGGAGGAACAGGATCGGGTCAACAAGACCTTGCTGAAATTCGCGAAGAAATACAATGTAAAAGTGATTGCGTCGAACGATTCACATTATGTGAACCAGTCAGACTTCAATGCACACGATATTTTACTTTGCATCAATACAGGTGAAAAAGTAGCCACGCCTGCAGCAAGGGAATTTACAGATGATGATGCAAGTTTCAGAAACAAACGATTTGCATTTCCCAATGATCAATTCTATTTCAAGACGACCGAGGAAATGTCGAAAGTTTTTGGAGACTTGGAAGAGGCAATTGACAATACCAACGAGATTGTTGACAAGGTTGAAGTATTGGATTTGAAAAGAGACATCCTTCTACCCCACTTTGTTGTTCCAAATAAATTCAAAACACAGGATGAATACCTGGAGCATATCACAAGAGAAGGCGCGAAAAGGAGATATGAAGATCTAACGGCAGAAATTGAGGAGCGTATTGCTTTTGAGTTGTTCACGATCAAAACAATGGGATTCGCAGGATATTTTTTGATCGTATCTGATTTCATCAAAGCCGGTCGCGATTTAGGAGTATTCATTGGTCCAGGTCGTGGTTCCGCCGCAGGAAGCGTGGTTGCATATTGCATTGGAATCACCAATATTGATCCGATTAAATACAATTTACTTTTTGAGCGTTTCTTGAATCCCGACAGAAAGTCGATGCCGGATATCGATACTGACTTCGATGATGAAGGAAGACAAAAAGTAATTGACTATGTAGTGGACAAGTATGGAAAGAATCAGGTTGCTCAAATCATTACTTACGGCACCATGGCAGCCAAGATGAGCATCAAGGATGTGGCGAGAACACTAGACCTCCCCTTGCCTGAAAGCAATGCTTTGGCCAAGCTGGTACCGGAAAAACCAGGTATTTCCCTCAAGCGTTTGTTGCATGCACCATTGAATGGAGAAAAAAGTCTCTCAGAAAAAGAAGGGCTCAATCCGGATGAATTAGAGAACTCAAAAAAATTAAGAGAGATATATGAAGACGGTGATATAAGAGGAAAAGTATTGCATGAGGCAGAAATTCTGGAGGGATCTGTCAGAAATACAGGCATCCACGCGGCAGGTATCATCATTGCGCCAAAGGACCTTACAGAACTGCTTCCGGTTTGTACAGCGAGGGATTCAAACATGTGGGTTACACAAATAGAAGGAAGTGTAATTGAGGAGGCTGGCGTAATCAAGATGGACTTCCTTGGATTGAAAACACTCAATATTATCAAAACTTCATTGCAGTTGATAAAAATGAACCATGGAATTGAGATTGATATTGATAAAATTCCATTGGATGATGAAAAAACATTCAAGCTCTATCAAAAGGGAGAAACCATAGGAACATTTCAGTTTGAGAGTCCGGGTATGCAAAAATATTTGCGCGATCTCAAGCCTGATAAATTTGAGGACCTGATTGCCATGAACGCACTCTACCGTCCAGGCCCCCTAGAATACATCCCCAACTTTATCAACAGGAAACATGGCCGGGAAGAAATCTCGTATGATCTGCCAGCCATGCAGGAGTATTTGGAAGAAACCTATGGTATTACTGTCTATCAAGAGCAGGTAATGTTGTTGGCGCAGAAACTGGCAGGATTCAGCAAAGGCGATGCTGATGTACTGAGAAAGGCAATGGGTAAAAAACAGAAGTCTGTTTTGGATAAAATGAAACCCCAGTTCATTGGGAAAGCTGCAGAGAAAGGATTTCCTGAAGACAAACTTCAAAAAATCTGGACAGATTGGGAGGCATTTGCACAATACGCATTCAACAAATCTCACAGTACCTGTTATGCCTTTATTGCTTATCAAACTGCTTATTTAAAAGCACGTTACCCTTCAGAATACATGGCCGCTGTACTCAACCATGCGGGTTCAATAGAAAAAATTACCTTCTTCATGGAAGAATGCAAGCGGATGGGATTGAATGTACTTGGACCAGACATCAATGAATCTCTTCAAAGTTTTGCAGTCAACAAGAATGGAGAAATTCGAATTGGTCTGGGTGGCTTGAAAGGTGTTGGCGAAGCTGCTGTAGAGTCCATTATTGCAGAGAGACAAAAGAACGGAACCTATCCTTCCATATTTGATCTTGTAAAAAGAGTCAATCAGCGAACCGTTAACAAAAAATCGCTTGAAAGTCTGGCAATGTCAGGCGCATTCGATTGCTTTACATCGATGCACCGGGCACAATACTTCCATCAACCGGAAGGTGATACATCAAATGGATTGGAAAAGATCATAAGGTTTGGAAACATTTGGCAAAGCCAATCTACTTCCAATCAAAATACGCTTTTTGGGGACCTCTCCATGGTGCAGGAAATTCCTTCTCCAAAAATTCCCGATTGTGCACCCTGGTCACTCACAGAGTTATTGGATAAAGAAAAGGATGTCACAGGCATGTTCCTGAGTGGACATCCGTTGGATCATTACAAATTTGAATTGAAATATTACGGAATATGTCCAATTCAGGACTTCAATGAATTCAAAGAAGGCATTGAATTGCAGAAGAGTCCAACACAAACCCTGAAATTAGCAGGCCTCGTTACTGCATCCCAACATAAAATATCCAGAGCAGGAAAGAAATACGGCAGTCTTACCATTGAAGATTTCAGTGGCAAGGTTGAACTTACTCTGTTTGGAGATCAATATGTAAAATTTTCAAACTACTTCAATGCAGGCACCTGCATACACGTGAAAGGAAATTTTGAGAAATGGGAAAGCAGGAATGAATGGAACTTCAGGGTTACTGAAATTTGTCTTCTGGAAACCATCAAAAAGGTGTTTACCAAGCAGGTGCAAATAACATTGCAGGCGGGTGCAATCAATGAGGAGCATATCGAGTTCTTCAAAAAGAACATGAAAAAAAATCCGGGGAGGTCCAGGTTAAAACTTGTGATGGTCGACCAGGTAGAAAAATTGGTTGTCCAGATGCGCACCACAGAGAAAGGGTTTGAGATGAATGACGAAATGGCTGATTTTTTGGAAAACAATCCCCTGATTGAGGTACAAGTTGACGCAGTTTGAGCCTCTATAAGACATTTATGAAAATTTAAAAATTGGAACTAATTTTGCATTCTAATTTATATTCATCACCCTCAATAAAAATACATGGCAAAGGAATTTACCGACAGCAATTTTCAGGCAGAAGTTTTGGATTCAGATAAGCTGACAATGATTGATTTTTGGGCAGAATGGTGTGGTCCATGCCGCGCGATTGGTCCAGTGATCGAGGAACTTTCCAAAGAGTGGGAAGGGAAAGTAAACGTGGGAAAAGTGAATGTTGACCACAATCCCCAATTGTCCATGAATTATGGAATCACTTCAATCCCGGCTATTCTCTTCATCAAGAATGGGCAGGTAGTAGATAAACTTGTAGGTGCGCAGCCAAAAGGAAATTTTGTAAGAAAGATTGAGTCCCACCTATAAGCACGAATTTTATTACATTTGAAACCGCCTACATGGGCGGTTTTTTATTTTTATGGCAACCATCAGAAAACAAAGCATTTATTCCTCCTTGTACATATACGCTGGATTTGTTTTTGGAGCCATCAATGTGCTTTATTTTTTTCCAAAATATTTCACGCCTGAGCAGTTTGGACTGACGAGGATTCTGATGGACATTGCACTGATATTTTCTACACTTTGCACCGCTGGGATGATACCCATTGCGTTCAAATTCTCTCCTTTTTACAAGCATCATCTGGAAAAATCAAAGAATGATCTTTTTACCCTCAGTTTTCTGATTGCTGGGATTGCATGTTTGTTGCTGCTGTTTTTGCTCCCCTATTTGCAGCCCATCATCATTCGTAAATTTGGATACCGTTCACCTTTGCTGATTGAATACATTGACTGGATTTTTCCCATGACAGTAGGACTGGTAGTTTTCACACTGATGGAAGCATACGCATGGGTCATTTCAAAAAATGTAGTCTCCAATTTTTTGAAAGAGTTTCTTTACAGGATACTGGTTACAGTCCTGATCGTTTTCTGGGCATTTAAACTGATTGAGCAATTTGAAACATTTATAGCCTTCTATGCATTGCTCTACTCCGTCCTCATCTTGGCAATGGGATGGATCTTGTACAGATCAAAATACTTCAACATTACGTTTATAAGAAGCAAGCTGACAAAAAAATATGCACCGATGATGGTTAAATTTGGGAGTGCCTATTTCCTGAGTGCGCTCTTGAATATACTTGCCAAGACCAATGATACACTCATCATCGCATCTCAATCGAGCGGTGGACTCAAAGACGCAGCCATTTTTACAATTGCAACATATCTGATCACTTTAATGGATGTACCGCAAAGAAGCATGGTATCATCTGCGACTATCCAAATTGCAGAGGCCTGGAAAAGCAAGGATATGGCAAAACTTGATCGACTCTATAAGAAAACTGCATTGACATTGCTGATAACCGCATTGGGCATCATGGGTATTGTTCTGATCAATGCACCCTTGCTCGTGAAATATTTGGGCGATACCTATATGGGACTGCCGCTGCTGATGATCATCCTTGGATCAGGAAAGCTGATTGAGTTGGGAACAGGACTCAATGCACAAATCCTCCAATTGTCAAAGCACTGGAGAGTAGATCTCTTCACCAACATGTTTTTTGTAGGCATTTCCATCATCCTCAATTATTTTCTTACAAAAAATTTTGGACTCACCGGAACCGCAATAGGAAGTGTGATTGCAATTGTCTTATTCAATCTGATCAGGTTTATATACATAAAAAGACTGCTTCAATTGCAACCCTTTACAGTCAGCAATGTATGGGCCCTGTTGATCGCAATTTTGTGGGGAGTTGTATGTTATTTCATTCCACTGGACAATGGTGAATTGTCGACGTACATCTTGAAGTCCATTTTATTTATTGGCGGATTCGGATTTACAGTTGTGAGAATGAATTTGTCGCCAGACATAACAGATTTGTTCCAACAGATAAAAAATAAAATTGTACACAGAAGCTAGAACAAAGGGAATGATATATCTAAATCAATTATCTTACCAAACAATTTGATATTCATGAATTTTCAGTGGGAAAATCTCAGTCGCGGTCTATTAGGTATGTTGTTTCTCGTTGGACTTTGTTATGTTTTGAGTAACAACAGAAAGGCCATTAACTGGAGACTGGTTTCCATGGGGATTGTTGCACAACTGGCTTTTGCGATTGGCGTTTTATCACAAGGCAAGTATAATTTCTTTCGAATCCTGATTCAATGGCTCTCAAATCAGTTTGTACAGGTAATCAATCTTGCGCACAAAGGAATCGAATTTATGTTCGGAAATCTTGCAGATGCCGGCGGAAGCTGGGGTTATACATTTGCTATTCAGGCACTCCCGAACATCATCTTCTTTGCAGCATTGTCCGCTTTGTTTTATTACCTCGGCATCCTGCAAAAAGTAGTTTACTTTTTTGCATTGCTGCTGAGTAAATTAAAAGTTTCCGGAGCAGAGAGCGTTTCAACTGCAGCCAATATATTTCTAGGGCAAACCGAGGCACCACTGATGGTGAGGCCATTCCTAGAAAAAATGAACCGAAGTGAAATCATGTGTATCATGGTAGGTGGCATGGCAAATACTGCCGGATCTGTACTTGCTGCATATGTGGGATTTCTCGGAGGGAATGATGTTGCACAGCAACATTATTTCGCATTGCACTTGCTCAGTCAGTCTATCATGAGTGCGCCGGCTGCAATTGTGTGTTCAAAAATTTTATTCCCTCAAACAGAAAAGATTGATGAAAAAATTGTGTTGACCAAGGAAAAATTTGGCGAAAATGCTTTGGATGCCATTTCATTGGGAACAACAGATGGGTTGAAACTGGCTGTCAACGTGGGAGCTATACTGATTGTATTTACAGCATTGATGTATGTATTAAACTGGGTATTGGGTTCATTTGGATACTACCTAGGATTGAATGATTGGATCAAGCGTTTTTCAAGTGGTCGCTATGACTCACTCTCCTTTCAAATGATTTTGGGATATCTGTTCTCCCCTGTTGCTTGGCTAATTGGGGTGACCCAACAGGACATGGTTTACGTGGGACAGCTGTTGGGAGAAAAAACCATCATCAACGAGTTCCAGGCTTATATCACATTTGGCAAGATGAAAGCAGATGGCATCATCACAGATCCTCGCTCTATTCTTATAACCACTTATGCATTGTGCGGATTCGCAAATATTGCCTCCATTGGAATACAAATTGGCGGTATCAGTCAATTGGCACCCAATCAAAGAAAAAACCTGACAGAGCTTGGATTCAAGGCACTGATAGGTGGAACCATCGCATGTTTGATGTGTGCCTGTATTGCAGGTGCATTGGGCTAAACAGGATTTAGGCGAGACAAGATTTCAGTTGTAATTTTGCAAAAAAATGGCCATGGACAGTGAATTGAGTATTTTGAAGCTGACCTCTCCTCATTTATCAGATATCGTTCATACAATACAGAACCAAGCAAGAATCACCCCCGAACAGGGTCTTTTTTTGTTTGAAAATGCCACCCTTGCTGAACTGGGCACAATGGCAAATTATATCAGAGAAAAAAAACATGGAGACACCACCTACTTCAATAGAAATTTTCATATTGAGCCAACCAATGTATGTGTGTTTTCATGTAAGTTTTGTTCTTACTCCAGATTATATGCGCACCGAGAGGAAGGATGGGAATTGAGCATTGATCAAATGTTGGAGAAAGTGAAGTCATATGATGACCAACCAATTACAGAAGTTCATATTGTAGGAGGCGTACATCCTAAAATGGACATTTATTTTTTTGAAGAACTGATCAAAAAAATAAAAGCCCATCGCCCAAATCTGCACATCAAAGGCTTCACTGCAGTTGAACTGGATTACATGTTCAGAAAAGCAAAATTGAGCAGACCAGATGGAATGTCATTGTTGCACAACGCTGGACTCGATTCATTGCCTGGAGGAGGTGCAGAAATTTTTGATGCTGAGATCAGAAAACAAATTTGCGCAGACAAGGTAGATGCAGATGGCTGGTTGGATATTCATGCAACAGCACACAAGATAGGTATGCACTCAAATGCAACCATGCTCTATGGACATTTGGAAAACTACCAGCATAGAATAGATCACATGCTGCGCCTGAGAAATTTACAGGATGAAACAAAAGGATTCAACACATTTATCCCCCTTAAATTTCGCAATCATGATAACGAACTGAGTCATATACCCGAGGTGAGTGCGATTGAGGACATGAAAACCTATGCAATGGCAAGGATCTTCATGGATAATTTCCCACATATCAAAGCATACTGGCCGATGCTTGGCAGAGAACAGGCACAGCTCAGTTTGTCATTTGGCGTTAACGATCTGGATGGCACCATCGATGATTCAACCAAAATTTATTCAATGGCTGGAAGTGAGGAACAACATCCAAGTCTATCCACGGAGGAACTTGTCAACCTCATCAAACAAGTCGGTAGAAAACCGGTTGAAAGAGATACCCTCTACAACACGGTTCATGCCTACTGATACAATTAAGAAACAGCAACCAAAGTAATTTCAAATATCAAAGCTGCGTTGCCAGGAATGCTACCTGCTCCAAATGCACCATACCCTAAACTGGGTGGTAAATACAATATAATTTTCCCTCCAGGTTTGATAAGTGGGAGTCCCACTTGCCAACCTGATATCAACTGGTTTAAATTAAAAGTTACCGGGTTGCCTGATTCATAGTTGGCAGCAGTCCCTGTCTGATCAAAAACAGTTCCATTGGTTAAATATCCCTTGTAAAACAAAGTCACTTTTGAATTGATGGTTGGGGCTGTTCCTGAACCAGGTTGCTCAATCTTATAATAAAAACCGCGACTGTCTTTTTGAACAGAAGACGTCAAAGCTTTTTTGGTGATATATTCATCAATGGTCATAAGCTGTTCTTCTTTTTTACAACTGAAAAATAAAATCGATGCGAGTCCTATCAATGCCAAATACTTCATCATGTTTTGGATTTTTGAAATTTCCTGCAATTTAGGACAATCTGTCTTTTGATTTTGACAAAAGTCTTTGATACTCCTGCTCGTATTTTTCCCATTTAAACCTGCGGTTGAAAATGGCAATAAATACAATTATCAATAGAACAGCCAACACCAAAACCAAGGGATTAAACTGACTCAACCCAACAGCATCCGCCCTTTTATACCAAAATCTACCCAGTAAAAAATTAACAACAATAGGAACTGCGAAAATCAAGCCGATGGGAAGTCCATATGTAAGTTGGGTAAGCAGTCGCTTTTGTTTGAGCCGATTTCGCTCCCAATAGGCCATAAATTTAATCTCCTCGTCTGTATATGACATAAAATATCTCTAAATTACGGTATGCTTCAAAAACAACGATTGTTTTTCTTTCTTTTTTCAATCATATCATTGATTGAAATTTCTCTCATTGCATTGGATATGGAGCACATGAGAATTTTCAGCAAGCCCCTGATCATTCCATTGCTGGGATTGACCTATTATACTTCGCTGCATCAAAAAACCAATCTTTTGAAGGATGCAGTGGCAATTGCTTTGTTATTTTCCTGGTTGGGGGATGTATTGCTGCAGAAAGAGTCGCTTTTTGTACCAGGACTGCTTGCATTTCTTACCGCACATATTTTTTATATTTTCTTCTTTTTAAGAACCGCATCAGAAAAAGCCTCCTATTTCAAACTCAGACCGGTAATGCTTATTGCTGTTTTGGCTTATCTTATTGAATTCATGTACTTGCTATGGCCATCATTGGGGAGCATGAAAATACCAGTATTGATTTATGGAATAACCATCAGCACCATGTTGTCTGCAGCAATTTGGCAATATCAAAAACTGGATGACAGAACATCTCTGTTCTTGATCATAGGAGCTGCCTTGTTTGTGACTTCCGATTCAATTCTTGCCATCAATAAATTCAGCAGTTCATTTGACAACGCAGGAATTTTCATCATGACAACTTATATAATGGCACAGCTGTTCATTGTTCTTGGTGCCATCAGATACAGAAACAATATTGAATAAAAAAAGCTCCGAATAATCGGAGCTTTTTTTATGATAGGTTTAGGTTGTTTATTAGTAACCCATTCCACCCATATCAGGAGCACCACCGTGTCCGTGTACAGGCTCTTCTTTCTTAGGCTTATCAGCAACAACACACTCAGTAGTCAACATCATGCCTGCGATAGACGCAGCGTTCTCAAGTGCAACGCGGCTAACTTTGGTTGGATCAATAACACCAGCACTCAACAACTTCTCATAGTTGTCGGTACGTGCATT
>JBEAYH010000109.1:0-9360 GCA_041159435.1 Bacteroidota bacterium
GACATGGTAAAGTTTATTGCACCCATCCGAGAAAAAGCAGAAAACATCCGCACCAATGAATCATACCTTCAGCAGATCATGGAAAAAGGGGCTGAAAAAGCTAGGAAGAGTGCTGCAGACACCATGCAATTAGTCAGAGAAGTGATGGGACTTCGCTACTGATTGAATAATATCCACATCAGAAAAAAAATTACATTCAAATCTTGGTATTTGAAAATGAATATGTACTTTGAACGCTGTTCAAAAAAAGGGTTAGAATAAGTTACCATGGCCAAAGCTAAGAAACCAAAACATGTTGCAATTGCAGGAAACATAGGTGCAGGCAAAACAACGCTCACTGAACTGCTCAGCAAGCATTACCGCTGGATACCTCAATTTGAAGATGTAGATCAAAATCCATATTTGTTCGACTTCTATGAAGATATGCCCAGGTGGAGCTTCAATCTTCAAATCTACTTTTTAAACAGCCGATTGAATCAGTTGATCGAAATCAGCAAGGGGACTGAAACTGTGATTCAGGATAGAACGATCTATGAAGATGCGTACATTTTTGCTCCGAATCTTCATGAAATGGGACTGATGAGCAAGAGAGATTTTGAAAATTATTTTGACTTTTTTCAAAACCTCCGTCAAATGGTGAAGCCGCCAGATTTGCTGGTTTACCTGCAAGCTTCAGTACCAACACTGGTTGGACAAATCCAGAAAAGAGGTAGAGAGTATGAGGAAAACATTCGACTTGATTATTTGAAACGATTGAATGAATTCTACAACAAATGGATTGAAGGATATAAAGAGGGACCTCTGCTGGTGGTCAATGTTGATGAAAATAAGTTTGCAGAAAACGAAGAGGACCTCGGGAAAATTATTGCAAAAATTGACGCCGAACTCTACGGTTTGTTTTAATCAATCAACGAAAACTTCAAAGTTGCTGTTCTGAGGAACTGGATGCAGTGCTGAGGCAAGTTCAAGTAATTTCCACACTGCCGCCCTCCCTTTGGATCCTAGTCCAAGTGAAAACTCATTCACATAAAGATCAATGTGTTGATTCATCACCTCTGCTTGCATGGATTGAGCATGCTCCAGCACAAACGATGGTAGGCTGGCTCGATGCTTGTATGCGTGTTCAATGCTTTTTGTGATGACCCTGTTTATTTTTCTGTGCAACGCTGTATCAAAATGTCTCTTTGCAAGTATGCCTCCCAATGGTATGGGAAATCCTGTTGTAGTTTCCCAGGTATCACCCAGGTCTTCTATTTTTTGCAGTCCCCTCTCTGCATATGTAAATCTGTTTTCATGAATGATCACCCCTGCATCTGCTTGGCCATTCAACACAGCTTCTTCAATGTGATGGAAAGGCATAAAAATTTTCTTTTTGAAATTCGGGTGAGCAAGGTGAAAAAGCAAATGTGCGGTTGTGTAAGCACCTGGCAGCACAATGCTTGCTGAGGATGGATCTAAGGCATCAATATTTGATGTTTTATTGGAAACAAGAAGAGGCCCCACTCCCAAACCCAATGCTCCTCCTGCATCCAATACTTTGTAGTGAACGAGTAGCCTGGCCAATGCACCGTAACTCACTTTCGTTACATCCAACTCACCTGTAAGAGCCATCTTATTCAATGTTTCAACATCCTTAAGTTTATATTCAAATTGAAGTCCTTCAGTATCTATCTTTCCATGCAGCATTGCATCGAAAATAAATGTGTCGTTCGGACAGGGCGATAAACCTACACTCAGTTTCATTTTCTTATATATTTTTTAAAAACATATTCAGCGTGTTTTGCAAGGCATGAAGTGATTTTTCCATTTCCCACTTGCTTTTATCTCTTTCGCCTATACGGTTTGATATTGCTCTGATCTGAACAAATGGAATTTTTTTCATCAGGCAACAAAAGTGAAATGCACCTCCCTCCATGGATTCAATAGACGGATTGTATGCTGTTTGGTAATAATCGATTTGATTTTTGGAAGTGGTGATCTGGTTTACTGTTATACCAGCAACTTTTTTTAAACCAACTTTTTCAAGCAGATCGCTGTGCGGATTGGATAATTTCTTTTCGTTGAATGGGTATGTATTTGGATCTGTAAGTTTCATATCAAATACCGAAATAAATTTTCCATTTTCCTCTACACCCATGTCTGCCAGATAATCGGTTTCGACAACCACAGCTTCACCAAGTTTCAAGTCGTTTGAAAAACTTCCTGCAATGCCAATTTGAATCAAGATATCAGGCCGCCCTCTTTCGATAAGTTCCAACAGTCGATAGGTGGTTGGAATTTGTCCAACGCCATGCAGTTCTTTGATCAATGTTTTCGGTTGATCTACATCCAAATCCATTGCACAGTTCAACTCCAAGGCTGTGGCAGCCACTATCATTATTTTCATGGTGCAAAGTTCAGCATTTCAGTTTAACTTTGCATCCCTGTTTATTTATGGCTATTTTTTATCTTACAAGAAAGGAACATTTCAACGCAGCCCACAAGCTTTACAATCCAGCATGGAGCCGGGAGAAAAATGAAGAGGTATTTGGCAAGTGCGCCAATGACAATTGGCATGGACATAATTTTGATCTCTATGTAACAGTGAAGGGTGAACCCAATCCGGAAACTGGTTTCATTGTTGATGCCAAATTGTTGAGCTCGATCATCAAGGCTCATGTAGTGGACGTATTGGATCACCGGAACCTTAATTTGGATGTACCTTTCATGAAAGACAAACTTTGTTCCATTGAAAATTTAGTCTTTGGCATATGGAATGAGCTGATGCCACATATTCCCGCAGGAGTATCTTTGCATTGCATCAAGTTGGTCGAAACACCCAGCATCTTTATTGAATACTATGGCGAATAGGGTATCGGTATATAGAAAAGAACATTTCAACGCTGCACATCGACTGCACAATCCCGCATTGCCACAGGATGAAAACCAACGGTTATTTGGGAAATGCAATCTTCCTAACTACCATGGCCATAATTATGAATTGATTGTGAAAGTGACAGGTGAAATTGATCAGAGAACAGGGTATGTGGTTGATACAAAAATACTCTCCGACCTTGTAAATGAGCATGTTATCTCCAAATTCGATCATCGAAACCTGAACCTGGATGTTGCTGAATTCAAGACGTTGAATCCAACTGCCGAAAACATTGCCATCGTTATATTTAATATTTTAAGACCATTTTTGAGTGAACAATTGGACCTTCAGATACGTTTATATGAAACTCCGCGTAATTTCGTTGAGTATCCTACATCGTAAATAACCAATCAAAAGGTCATGGCATATATCAAGGTTGAGCAGTTTGAAGACAAGATCACCTCGGGACTCATTGAAAATTACAGAGAATCAATTGAGCTTCTTGGAGAAGATCCCAACCGTGAAGGATTGTTGAAAACACCTGAGAGAGTTGCTAAATCCATGCAATACCTTACGCAGGGATATCAGATTGATGCAAAGGCAATTCTTGATTCTGCAAAATTCCATGAAGATGTAAATGAAATGATCCTGGTAAAGGATATCGAATTATATAGTTTGTGCGAGCATCATATGTTGCCTTTTTACGGGAAAGCACATGTCGCATACATACCCAATGGCGTCATCACTGGTTTAAGTAAAATTGCAAGAGTGGTCGATGCATACAGCAGAAGGCTACAGGTGCAGGAGAGATTGACCACGCAAATTCTCAATGTCATTCAAGAAACATTGAATCCACTGGGTGTTGCAGTAGTCATCGAAGCATCTCATCTCTGCATGATGATGCGTGGTGTTCAAAAGCAAAATTCAGTTACAACCACATCTGCCTTTTGTGGTCAGTTTCAGAAAAACGAAACCAGAAGTGAATTCATACGATTGATTGGTTCCAAGCTGCATTGATAATCAATGCGTACCGATTAATTTGACCCTCTGTTCTCTTTTTAGTAAATTGCGTCCCCAATCCAACCAATGATACATGCTTACGTATTCCCAGGCCAAGGCTCCCAATATCCGGGAATGGGAAAAGACCACTTTGATTCCAATGCATTTGCAAGACGTTTCTTTGAACAAGCCAACGATATTCTAGGTTTCAAGATCTCTGATCTCATGTTCCATGGAACAGAGGATGATCTTAAGCAAACCAGGGTCACACAGCCTGCTATTTTTCTGCATTCAGTCATTGCTTATAAGATGTTGGATAATACAACACCTCATATGGTAGCTGGACATTCTTTGGGGGAATTTTCATCTTTGGTGGTGAACGGAACCCTGACATTTGAAGATGCACTTCAATTGGTTAGCATCAGGGCATCAGCCATGCAAAAGGCTTGTGAAGCCAATCCATCCTCGATGGCAGCAGTGTTGGCCTTAGATGATGCCAAAGCAGAAGAAATTTGTAAGTCTATTGTTGAAGATACAGGCGAAATGGTTGTTCCCGCCAATTATAATTGTCCGGGTCAACTCGTGATCAGCGGAACAAACAACGGCATTGACATTGCTTGTGAAAGAATGAAGTCAGCCGGCGCCAAGCGTGCGTTGAAGTTGCCTGTAGGTGGTGCTTTTCACTCCCCTTTGATGGAGTCTGCCAAAGAAGAACTCTCTGCTGCAATTCAAAAGACAACTTTTCATCGCCCTGTTTGCCCTGTTTATCAAAACGTGGTTGCAAAAGCAGTTATTGATCCAGATCAAATCAAGCAAAATCTGATTGATCAGCTGACTGGTCCTGTTCGTTGGACCCAATCTGTTGAATCAATGATCAAAGACGGTGCTACCAAATTTACCGAGGTAGGTCCTGGTAAAGTATTACAGGGACTCATAGCCAAAATCAACAAAACGGTAGAAGTAGAATCATTCAGCTGATCAAGCCTGAGCAGCTGGTCCCCCATATTGAAAAGGTATCTGTACCTCCTCAAAATCTTTGATGGTTCCGTGTGCAACCTCAAATTTATCTACGTTGTCTTGCAATGCAAGCATCAGTCGTTTGGCATGCTGAGGGGTTAATATAATTCTTGATTTGACGCGACTTTTTGGAGTGCCAGGCATTACATTCACAAAGTCAACTACAAATTCTGCATGGCTGTGGGTGATGATAGCCAAATTTGCATATTGGCCTTCTGCCATCTCTTCTGAAATTTCAATATTCAATTGATTAGGTGCTTGTTGCTCACTCATGCTGATTCATTTGAAATACAAATATACATTAGAATTTTATTGTCGCTTGAACCCTCCATTCAGATTGCACAATGGCATTGAAATGACTTGCTGCGTTTGCTGAAGGGAAATATTTTTTTTCGATGATCCATTTTCCTGCAAAATGAATCTGCTTGGTTACCCTCGTTTGAAAAAGCAAGTAAGTCGAATTTCCTCTGTTGAAATAGGAACGCATTGCATAGTAATGAGGAAGATCCCGTTCCATGCTGTATATAGATGCATCAAATCCATCTGTATTGAAATAGGTTGTTCTGATACTGATATTGTATGGCTGTAAAACCGGATGGATGATCAGTTCTGTAAAGGTCAGCCACCCATGAAGACGCTTGTCTGCATCATCTTTTTTGGAAAACAGCTCATTTCTTATTCTAAGTTCCACCGATTCATTGATGTGAAATCCGGCATGAATCCTCAGTTGAAAAGACTGATGTGCTGAAAGTAAATGCGACTTAGATAGAGCTGATTGTACATTTTCAATTTTTCTTTTTTCGATCAATCGAATATAGATTTCCCACTTTTTTGTTGGTGTGATGGTATAGGTAAGTGCATGTGTGAGTCCCCGTTGTGGACCATCTGCACTGAATACAGGAAATGGATGAATATACTGATCGATGAATGTTTCCAATCTATTTCTGTTGTTCAGCTTGAAATTCATTCCAACATATATTCCTCTTTCATTGTTGGCGCCTGAATGATGAGCAATGATATTGGGTGAAAAAGCATTGTAAGATTTAGATATATTTCTCCATTGCAATCCAATATCAATTTTGCGATTCAAGTTCTTTAATAATCCGAGCAATGCACCGGTTGAAAGCTCTTTGTCAACCGCCACTTCTCCAAAACAAGTACCCCATTTTGTTGATATGATAAAATCACTGCCTATGTTGTAGAATTGATTCCCTTTGATGCTATAGGCATTATAAGGCATCGATCTTTTTTGTATGGGAATCTGAAGCATCGTATACATTCCGTTTACAGCGATGTGTCCGGATTTAAATTGATGTTTGATGATGAGTCCTGTGTGAAATGCTTTCAGGGATTTTCTGTCTTCTATTTCTGCATCGGTTCTATGCAGTCCAGTTAACTGAAGTGAACTGACCCATTTTTTTCGGGAAACGCTGTCAAACATGATATTCGCATCCAATCCCTTTTTGCTCATGAACCAATACAAACTTGTATTTCTTTTACTGATTTCATATGCCATCCCCCTGAAAAATCGATTTTCTTCTGTGCCCGTATGTGGTTTAATTTGTTGAGATTGGCGCATGATACTTAGGATGTTCGATCCTCTTCCAAATGCATACCCTTGCCAATGAATCAATCCCTGACCCATGGTTACCAGGTAGTCGCCCAATATGATTTTCCTAAAAATGGACAGATGCTCTTTCTGTATATACCCACTGGTGAAGTCAAGTATGTTTTTTTCACCCGCATCTTTTTCAGCTGATAAGCCGAAGGATGTGTTCAAGTGATTGTTGTTTCTGTAAAATAATGTTTGTTTGAGACCTTTTAAAAAAGAATGCTCGAGCATTGTGCTGCTGCCAGATCGCCCCATCCTGAATACGAGTTGTTGTTGACCTATGGTGTTGCTCCGCGAAGAAGTTCCATCTGAAAGAGATAGCTGCGAATACAATTTCATCAATTGCTTTGTCACAGCGCCATTCCAACCTGGAATGGCCTGCAATTCATACATGCTCACAAAATCACCGAATTCTTTTTTGTATTCAAAAAACGAATTTATTTGAGCGAAAGATAAAAATCCCAGTTCCTCTAATTCCTCATAAGTTACTGAGTTGATGTTTTTTCTTTTCACATTTTCAATCCCTATTAATTTGGTGAGATCCTGTTCTTCATATTCATTGATTTGATTTTGCTCATCCAGTTGTTTTGAAAATTGTTCCTGCGCATACATTTTACCGGGAGCAGCTGTATACATTGCGAGTATCAATGTCCAATGAAAAGTTTGTTTAAAGTACATGATACAGCATGATAAAACCAGAACTTCCCAGGTATGGGTGTTTTGCAATGCCCATTCCAATGTTCAATCGTTTAAGCCTGTAAAGGAATCCAGATTGTATTTCGGCACTGTTCGTTCGATAATAGAGGTAGCAATCAATTTGATGCGCGGGACTCCATTCTGCATAGAGGTTCAGATTGGAACTCTCTCTGAAATCATTTTCGATTTCAAGTCCCATTTGAACCTGTTCTGCTATCTGGAAGTTCAAGCAGGATGATACGAGCCCAAATTCTTTGTAAACAGTTGGGGGATTGGGTTTAATTAATTTTCTCCAGTTGATGGAAATACTTCCCTTCTTTGAGAAAAAGTACAAAAGTCCAAGCTGTGGTGAAAGGATGAACAAAGGTGCAAATCCCCTGAATTGATCTCTCTTCACTCTTCCACCGAGCCCAATGCCGATGGATTTGGATAGCCGAATACCATATGCAGTACCGATCGATAATCCACTGAAAATTTCATTTGCCATGGCATTCAAGTGCATACCAATTCCACCGTTGTCAGTTTTGAACTGTGTGCTGAGATTTAATTTTGAAAGAGACGCGATCAAGTATTTATTTTCAATTGAAATCCCAATTGCACTTGAATCTGTAAATGCCAGTCCCCCGAATGAATTGTGATGTATAAAAGGAGAGGATTGGATCGTTTTGTGTTGCAGCACATTACTGGGTTGCATGAGTTGTCCCCAATCATTCTGCGCAATTGCAAACAAAGGCAAACATGCCCACCAGATCAACATCCTCATGCAGCGAAGATGAGAATTGATTGAAATTTGAATTTGTTTAAAACATCATATTTGGGTGTCATTTTTCTCAAGTGTACCTTTGTGAAATGGAAATGATGGATGGCAAGCTTGTATCCCAGGCTGTAAAAGACAGGTTGAAGCAACAGACTGAAGCACGCATATCTGAGGGAAAAAAAACACCTCATCTTGCTGCTGTTCTCATTGGAAACAATGGAGCAAGTGAAA
The DNA here is from genome assembly GCA_041159435.1 of Bacteroidota bacterium. Classification (GTDB taxonomy): domain Bacteria; phylum Bacteroidota; class Bacteroidia; order Chitinophagales; family Chitinophagaceae; genus Pollutibacter. The sequence goes on from JBEAYH010000109.1 coordinate 8,167, forward strand.
CATATGTTGCCTCCAAAGTGAAGTCCTGTTCTGAAATTGGATTTAAATCTACGTTGATTCGATTGTCAGAGGACATAACAGAGGTGCAGTTGATCAATAAGTTGACTGAGCTCAATGAAGATTTTGATGTTGACGGTATATTGGTTCAATTGCCGCTTCCAAAACATATATCAGAGCAAAAAGTAATTGAAACAATTAAACCAGGCAAAGATGTAGATGGCTTTCATCCTGAAAGCGTAGGACGTATGGTACAAGGATTGCCCACGTTTTATCCGGCAACTCCTTACGGTATATTGTTGTTGCTTGAGCATTATAAGATTGAAACAAAAGGAAAACATGTTGTTGTCATCGGAAGAAGCAACATTGTTGGTCGTCCGATCAGTATCATGCTAAGTAAAAATGAGTATCCTGGTAATGCAACCGTTACGGTATGTCACTCACATACTGCCAATTTGAAAGAAATATGTTTGCAAGGCGATATCATCATCGCTGCATTGGGTAAACCGGAGTTTCTCAAAGCTGAAATGGTAAAACAAGGAGCAGTGGTGGTCGATGTAGGAATAACAAGAGTAGAAGATGCAAGCAAAAAATCTGGCTTCTCTATCAAAGGTGATGTTGATTTTCAAGATGTAGCATCCAAATGCAGTTTTATAACACCCGTTCCCGGCGGTGTTGGTCCTATGACCATTGCAGCTTTGATGATGAATACATTTAAAGCCTGTGCAGCAAAGGATCCTGTATGAACAATTCCAGCAATATTCAACTTCCTGTGATGGAACAATTTCTGACGCTGCAAGGCGAAGGAAGGTTTGCCGGACATGCTGCATATTTCATTCGTTTGGGTGGATGTGATGTAGGATGTGTTTGGTGTGATGTCAAGGAAAGCTGGGAAATGGATAAACATCCAAAAGAAGAAGTAGCGGTACTTGTTGACAATGCAGTTGCATCTGGCGCACGAATCGCTGTGATCACGGGCGGTGAGCCTTTTATGCATGACCTTGGAATGTTGACAAGTGAACTGAAAAAGAAAAATATCCGGACCCATATTGAAACATCCGGAGCGCATGAGGTAACCGGGACATGGGACTGGATTACATTCTCTCCTAAGAAGTTTAAAGCTCCGTTGAATGATACAGTGGCACTTGCAAACGAATTGAAAGTGATCATATATAATAAGTCAGATTTTGATTGGGC
>JBEAYH010000125.1:0-3884 GCA_041159435.1 Bacteroidota bacterium
GTGTCTTTCCCAATCAACTGATTCAATGAATCAAATCCAATCTGAATGGTATCGCTGGCCAACTTACCAGTATGCACTGCAACCAATTTGCTGAACAGCATCATGCTTTGTCCCGCAGGAAAATTTGTTTTGAAACGATCGAGGTCATATATGGTGAATTCACCACGGCTGTTGTCGAACATGCCAAAGGTTCCTGTAAGTCCCTTTTTCTTAAAATACTCAGCAATACTGTCATCTACGGTTACATTGTTAACCGTGCAAGAAGAATAAAAAAATAGAATTGAAAGAGCGATTGAAATATGTGTGATTGCTTTTTTCATAACAATTCATCTTTGTTGTTTTTCCACCATCTTAATCCCACAAATCCAATGATCGCCAATGGAGCAACCATCAGATAAATAATTCCTGTATTCAATCCCTTGGCAGGCTTGTGTCCGAGTTGTTGTGCAGTTTTTGTACAAATTGAGCACTGCGAAACTGCATCCTTGGTAACCAGTAATGTTCCGAGTAAGCAAGCTATGAGCAATGTCTTTTTCATACCTATTAAACAGCTTCGGCCTTCATTTGTTTGGCGAGACGGTTTCTTTCAGTTTCATCCAGGATCAATTTTCTCATGCGGATGAAATTGGGAGTTACTTCAATGCATTCATCATGCTGGATATATTCCATGCACTCTTCGAGTGTCATGAGTCGCTTTGGTGCGATACTGGCAGCACCGTCGGTACCACTGGCACGCATGTTGGTGAGCTTCTTTCCTTCATTGGGATTTACAACGAGATCACCGGGTTTGTTGTTCTCCCCAATGACCATTCCCTTGTATACTTCTTCTCCTGGATCCACAAAAAAGAATCCCCGGTCTTGTAATTTATCCAATGAGTATGCGGTTGTACTTCCACCTTCCTTGGCCAGCAAAACGCCATTGTTCCTTCCGGGAATAGGTCCCTTCCAGGGCTTGTATTCACTGAAGCGGTGGGCCATCACTGCCTCACCTGCGGTGTTGGTCAGCATGTTGGTACGAAGTCCGATCAGTCCACGAGAAGGAATCTCAAATTCAATATGCTGCATATCGCCCTTGGTTTCCATGACAGACATTTCACCTTTTCTCCTGCTCACCAGATCTATTGCTTTGGAAGCGTATTCTTCTGGAACATCGATCACAAGTACTTCGTATGGCTCACATTTTTTACCATCGATCTCCTTTATGAGCACCTGTGGTTGTCCGATTGTCAATTCATATCCTTCTCTTCTCATCGTCTCGATCAAGACACCAAGATGGAGAATTCCACGTCCGTATACCAGGAAGCTATCTGCACTGTCGGTTTCTTTCACACGCAGTGCAAGATTTTTTTCTGTTTCTTTCATGAGGCGGTCACGCAAATGTCGACTCGTTACGAACTTTCCATCCCTGCCAAAGAAGGGTGAATTATTGATGCTGAAAAGCATACTCATGGTAGGCTCATCCACATGAATGACTGGCAGGGCTTCAGGATTTTCAAAATCAGCGATGGTATCACCGATGTTGAATCCTTCAATACCTACAACCGCACATAGATCACCTGCATGTACTTCTGTTACCTTGCGTTTACCCATCCCTTCAAATACATACAATTCCTTTACACGCTGCTTTTTCATAGAACCATCAGCCTGCATGAGGGTGATAGGTTGGTTTTCACGGATGGTATTTCTGGCAACCTTCCCAATGGCAATTCTACCAAGGAAAGAAGAGTAATCCAGTGAAGTGATTTGCATCTGCAGGGTACCTTCCTCCGTTTTGGGAGGCGGCACATGCTTGATGATACCCTCCATCAAAGCAATAATATTATCTGTCGGTGCAAGGCTGTCGTTGAACCAGCCGTTCTTACCTGAACCATAATAGGTTGGGAAATTCAATTGCTCTTCTGTTGCATCCAAATTGAAGAAGAGTTCAAACACTGCATCGTGTACTTCATCAGGACGACAATTGGGTTTGTCAACTTTATTGATAACCACAATTGGATGCAGGTTTAATTGTAAAGCCTTTTGCAATACGAACCTGGTCTGTGGCATGGGACCCTCAAATGCATCTACCAGCAAAATCACACCATCAGCCATTTTCAAAACGCGCTCCACTTCACCACCAAAATCTGCGTGCCCGGGCGTGTCTATCACATTGATTTTCACATCGTTATATGTAACGGCAGCGTTTTTGCTGAAAATGGTGATTCCCCTTTCTTTTTCCAAATCATTGCTGTCCATGATCAATTCTCCAGTCTCCTGATTGTCACGAAATACCTTGGCAGTGTGAAGAATCTTGTCCACCAAAGTTGTCTTTCCGTGGTCTACGTGCGCAATGATCGCTATGTTCCTGATATTCATAATGTTATTTAGTCGCCGCAAATTTACGACAAATCACCGGGGCAGGCAATTAAATAATAATGTAAAGGGTGTTATTTAACCTTTCGGATGACATAAAGCACTGTTGTCCAAACCAATACAAGCAACATGGCCGTGAATTGATGCGCTACTCCCAGCCACAGAAGGGCGGAGGAGTTGTTGGCCATCAAGACAGTGAGAACCCCCAGTACGACCTGCAGCAGCACAATGGCCATGGGCATCCAATAGATACGTTTGAACAAATGGGTGGAAGCGATTTTTTTCGCTTGTTGGAACCAGATGAAAATCAAAACGGCGATAACGTAGGCAAGTGTTCTATGAATGAAATGAACAGCCAATGGATCATGGGTCAAACTGGACCAAGAGTCATTTGCAATAGATGAAGGGATCCACTCACCATTGATCGTTGGCCAGGTAGTAGCAAAATTGGCAGCTTTGAGTCCTGCCATGAACGCACCAAAAATCAACTGTACCACTATCAATGCAAACAACCAGATAGAAAAATTTTTCAACGCAGGTGCATGAACAAGTTCTGATCGATCCACCAACAATTGCAAAGCGAACCACAATGTGTAAGACAACAAACCCAACGCAGAAATAAAATGAATGGCGAGGCGAATATGATTGACATATAAGCTCTCCTCATTCAAACCACTTTTCACCATGACCCATCCAATGAGTCCTTGCAGGATCCCCAACAAAAACAAAATCATCAGAGGTTTGATCATCTCCTGCTTGAATTTTCTGGTGATGATGAAATAGATGAATGGGAGAAGAAATACAATGGCAATCAGTCTTGCCCATTCACGGTGAAACCATTCCCAGAAATAAATGAATTTGAAATCGGACAATGTAAACTCAAAATTGAGATGCTTGAATTGTCCAATCTGTTTGTACTGCTCAAACGCTTTTTGCCAGTCACCCTCATTCAATGGAGGAACAGCACCCAGTATGGGTTTCCATTCTGTGATGGACAAACCCGAACCTGTCAATCGGGTGATACCGCCCAACAAAACCTGCACGACAATCATGCCAACTCCAATCAACAACCAAATGGCTACTGCATTTGATTTCTTCGTTACGTTTGTTTGCATGATGCAAAGGTAGTTTACAAATGCTTTGCTGATTCTTTTGATGAATTTTTCTTGCTACTTTGCAATGGATGCTCAAACCATTTTATCAGACACTGGAACCAGAAGCTGGTTGTGATGAAGCCGGCAGGGGATGTCTCGCGGGACCCGTATTTGCAGCAGCCGTGATACTTCCAAAAGATTTTCACGACATCGATTTGAACGACTCGAAAAAAATCAACGAAAAAACCAGGTCCCGTTTGAGGGATATCATTCAGCGGAATGCTATCAGTTGGGCGGTAGCCAAAATCGATGCAAAAGAAATTGATGCAATCAATATTTTGAATGCTTCGATCAAAGCCATGCATCAATCACTTGCACAACTAAACATTCAACCTGCATATATTATTGTTGACGGAAACAGATTCAAACCTTTTGGCA
>JBEAYH010000149.1:0-4981 GCA_041159435.1 Bacteroidota bacterium
AACATGCTGTTTGAATGCAGCTTCAAATTTTTCAGGCGCTTCACTGAATATCAATCCAGCCGAAGGCCCCCCAGTGTTATTGATGAGAATATCAATTGTCTTTGAGGCAACGATTGTTTCAACTAACTTTTTTAATTCACTCGACTCATTGAAATCAATTGCATGAAACTGATGAGACTGTCCAGATGATGCATCAAGGCTTTCAATAACAGATTTCAATCCTCCACTGCTTCTTGCCAATAAAATACAATCTGCACCTAGCAATGAAAGCTCTATAGCAATGGCTTTGCCTATTCCTTGAGAAGCTCCGCTTATCAAAGCTGTTTTTCCTTTTAATGATAGATCCATTTAAGACTCCTCCATTTCGCTTCTGATCGCATCAGAAACTTTTACCAAAATTTTGTCGATTCGATGCCCATCCATATCTACAATCTCAAATGAAAATCCTTTCCATTCAAAATGTTCGCCTGTGACAGGAATATGTTCCAATGAATGCAGGATGAACCCAGCCAGTGTATCAAATTCATGCTCGCCTTCGTTCATCCACTCTGCCTTTTCAAATCTGGATAAAAATTCATAAAAGGGGATTTGTGCATCGACCAGAAAACTTCCATCTGCTCTTTGCACAACTTCATAATCCTGTTCATCCTGTTGGGGCAAATCACCTACAATCGCCTCTAAAATATCATTGAGCGTTACGAGTCCTAAGAGCGTCCCGTATTCATCCACAACAAAAGAAGTATGAATTTTAGTTTGTTTGAATTTTTCAAGCATCTGATAGGGAGTAATATTTTCTGGAACAAACAAAGGTGTCTTCATCACCTCTTTGAATGATATGTCATCAGGATTCACATACATATCTTTTATGGAAACAATGCCTTTGATGTTGTCGATAGATTTATCACATACAGGATAGACAGAATGTGGCTCAGCAAGAATTTTTTCTCTGATGCTTTTTTCGTTGTCATTGAGTTCGAACCAAATTACGTCGCTTCGATGTGTCATGAGGGATGTCAGATTTCTGTCACCCAGGTGCATTACACGTTCAATGATTTCTTGCTCGGTTTCTTCAATTGCACCGTGTTCTGTGCCCTCACTGATGATGGCCTTGATTTCTTCTTCGGTAACAAATGAATCATCTGATGAAATCCTGAATAGCCTTAGAATAAAGCTAGATGTTCTGGTCAGCAGCCAAACAAACGGATGTGCCATTTTTGAAATGAGCATCATGGGAGCAGCAACTGTTTTTGCAATTGACTCCGGACTTGCCATTCCCAATCTTTTAGGAACCAGTTCTCCAAATACAAGAGAGAAGAAGGTAATGATGATCACAACGATGGCAGTAGCAATTCCATTGCTATAAACAGCGAACATCTGAATTGTATGGAGATAGGCAGCTACATCATCTATCATTTTTTCACCAGAATAAATACCAGTGAGAATACCGATGGTGGTAATGCCTATTTGTACAGTGGACAAAAATTTATCTGGATGCAGCGCAAGATTCAATGCTTTTTTTGCCTTTTGATCACCCTTGCCTGCCTGTCCCTCTAACCTCGCCTTGCGTGAAGAAACCAGCGCAATTTCTGCCATGGAGAAAAAGCCATTCAAAAAAATAAGAAAGAAAAGAATGATGAGTTCCGTCATTGTGCAGGTTCATGTAAAGATAATGCCTGTTTGGTTATGCTGTAACCCATCCACCCCATAAGTACCCCCACTATACCGCCAACGAGAACATCACTGGGATAATGCACGCCAACATAGACCTGTGAATATGAGATGATAGCAGCCCATACAAAAAGAAGGTTTACCCATTTTGAAATACCCTTGAACGAACTGACAACAAATGCAGCAAAAGCAAAATGATTCAATGCATGGGAAGAGGTAAAACTAGGATTGGAACCACAATACTTTGCGAGAAATCTGATCTGCACAGCCATATAAGGATCGCGACAAGGCCTGATTCTGTTGAAAGTATATTTGATGACCTGACTGCTCAACAAGTCTGTACATGCAATCAAAGCAAATGCAGCAATTACCCACCAAAAAGCTTTTTTACCATAAACCTGAAATGCGATAAAAAAAAGAAATAGGTAGAGGGGAATATGAAAAATGGATTCGCGCATGAAAAGGGCCATGTTGTCAACTACAGGATGTGTCAGTTCACGGTTGATGATCAACATCAACGTATTATCAACCTCTTGTGAAGTGTCAAGAAAAGACTGAATAAATCCAATATTTGACGACATTACACAAATTTACAATGTATTGATCACCCACATAACTTCCTGAAAATTAACAATTCATAAATTATGCTGAAATATGACCCTTGCTGTTTGTTAAGTTGGTGAAGGCTTCCTTTTTTTGTAATTTTGCAGCCTTAAAATTGAATTGTGGCACTTATCAAAAGCATATCAGGTATCAGGGGAACGATTGGGGGAAAACCAGGCGAATCTTTATCACCGATTGATATTGTAAAGTTTACTTCGGCATACGGCCAGTGGGCCTTGTCCAATGGCAACAAGAAGATTGTCATCGGAAGAGATGGAAGAATCAGTGGGCCATTTGTTTCAAAACTGGTTACCCAAACTTTGATTGCGCTGGGTGCCGACGTCATTGATCTTGGATTATCCACCACACCGACAGTTGAAATGGAGGTTGTCCACGAAAAAGCGGCTGGAGGAATTATCATTACCGCAAGTCACAATCCAAAAGAGTGGAATGCACTTAAACTGCTGAATGAAAAAGGTGAATTCATCAGTGCTGAAATTGGGGCTGAAATATTAAAAAATGCCGAAGATGGATCTATTGAATTTGCAGCAGTTGATAAACTCGGTACAGTTCATGAGAAGTTCAATCATGCAGATTTTCATCTTGAAAGCATCGTGAATTATCCGCTGGTTGATAAAAAGGCTATTGAGAAGAGAAAGTTCAAAATTGTGGTGGATGCGATCAACAGCAGTGGTGCAATTTTTGTGCCAGCCCTGTTGAAGAAACTTGGCTTGACTGATGACCAGATCATTGTGTTGAACGCTGAAGTAAATGGAAAATTTGCACACAATCCAGAACCTCTTCCACAGCACCTCAATCAGCTTGCTTCTGAAGTGGTAAATCACAGAGCAGATTTGGGAATATCTGTGGATCCGGATGTTGACAGGCTCGTACTTGTATCTGAGGATGGTTCTATGTTCGGTGAAGAATACACCCTTGTAGCAGTAGCTGACTATGTGCTGAGTAAAAGAAAGGGGAATACCGTGAGCAATCTTTCTTCATCCAGGGCCCTCAGAGATATCACAGAAAAGCATGGTGGCACTTACTATCCTGCAGCAGTGGGGGAAGTCAACGTGGTTGCCAAAATGAAAGAAGTCAACGCTGTTATAGGTGGCGAGGGCAACGGAGGAATCATCGTTCCAGATTTTCATTACGGAAGAGATGCACTGATTGGTATTGCATTGACTTTATCACTGCTTGCAGCAACCAAAAAAACAGCCAAGCAATTAAGAAATAGCTACCCAGATTATTTTATCAGCAAAAATAAAATTGAGTTGGAAAACGGAATCAACCTTCCGGAAATTTTTTCAAAGATTCAACAGAAATACAAATCAAATCCACTGACCACGATCGATGGACTCCGAATTGAGTTTGACAATGACTGGGTACATTTAAGAGCAAGCAATACCGAACCCATTATCAGAATCATTGCAGAGAGCAATTTTGAAACAACAGCCAATAATATTGCCACAAAATTGATCAAGGACATACAGGAGTGCATTTAAACTGCTTTGTTTATATTTGATACGCTGATTAGTACGCATGACCCAAAGAATTTATTTAGACAATGCTGCAACAACACCAATTGACCAAGTGGTTGTAAAGGAGATGTTGCCATACCTCTCAACACATTTTGGAAATCCCTCGTCTATTTATTCCTATGGAAGAGAAAACAGATTGGCTATTGAAAAAGCACGCAAATCAGTTGCGTCAATTTTGAATGCACAACCCGCGGAGATATTTTTCACCAGTGGCGGAACTGAAAGCAGCAATACGGCTATTTTCAACGCTGTCAGAACATTGAACTGCAAAAGAATTATCACTTCTCCCATAGAGCATCACGCAACATTGCATACAGTAGAATTTCTTTCAAAAAACCAAGAAGCAACACTTGAGTACGTAAAACTGCTGCCAGATGGGCACATTGATTTGGCTGACCTGGAATCAAAGTTGCAAGGGAGTCCCAAAAAAACGCTGGTCACCCTGATGCATGCAAACAACGAAATTGGAAACATCACTGACCTCAATAAAGTAGGTGAATTGTGCAAACAACATGCTGCAATCTTCCACGCCGATACCGTACAAACGGTCGGACATTTTCCGATAGATCTTTCTGCAACACATGTGGACTTCATAACTGGCGCAGGTCATAAGTTCCATGGGCCAAAAGGGATTGGTTTGCTCTACATCAGTCAGCGGAATAAGATCAATCCATTTATTCATGGCGGGGGACAAGAAAGAAATATGCGTGCAGGTACTGAAAATATTTATGGGATCATAGGATTTACCAAAGCACTTGAAATAGCAAATGAAAATCATGCTGCAGACAGTGATATGTATTGTCGCTGAAAAAATACATGAAGGAAAAGCTTACAGAAAATATCCCAGGTGTTGTTTTCAATGGCGATCCGGATGGAAACAGTTTGTACACTGTATTGAGCGTTGGATTTCCACACAATGAAAAATCAGAAATGCTTCTTTTCAATTTAGACATCCACCATATTTGTGTATCAGGAGGAAGTGCCTGCAGCAGTGGTGCCAACCAAGGATCACATGTCATCAGTGCACTGAATACTGGCAGACAGTCAACTGTAAGATTTTCATTCAGTAAGTACAATACGAAAGAAGAAATTGATCAGGTGGTTGAAAAGATCAAAACACTTCTATAATTTATTTTATCCCAACTTCTTCTTGATGTCATTCAGAATGA
>JBEAYH010000153.1:0-3281 GCA_041159435.1 Bacteroidota bacterium
ATGCAAATCCATCCTATCGCATCCCTCCTGTAATGAACAGACGGGGTATGATGCCCGGAACTCCTGCAAATGCAGCATTGAATCCAGCCAAAGGTGCTGTAATCAATTTTCATGCAAGTGCTGTAACTGACTCAAGTGCTGGATCTGTTGCAGTATACGATAAAAATAAAAAGTTGATTAGCAGGGTTACAACAGAGGATAAAACAAAATCATTCAAGCTTGCAAATGGAAACAATCAGTTTGTATGGGATATGCAATATCCTTCAGCTGAAAAATTGGATGATTTGATTCTATGGAACGGTGTTCCTGGAAGTATCACTGCCATTCCAGGCAGTTACACTGCTGTTGTTCGGGTTGACAAAGATTCCGTTGAGGTGCCTTTTACCTTATTGGCAGATCCTAACTACAACTGCTCACAGGCTGATTATGAAGCACAACTTGAATTTCTTTTGCAGGTTCAGGGGAAATTCAATCAAACCATGAAAGCAATTCAACACATCAGAAGTGCCAGGAGTCAAATGAAAGATTTTGTTGCGAAACAAGGAAAGGATTGTCCAAAAGAAATCAAGCAATTATCTGACAGCTTGGGCAAAGCGCTGACTTCAATAGAGGAGAAGTTGCACCAAACCAAGGCCAAGAGCGGACAGGATGTATTGAATTATCCCATACGCTTGGATGACAAGCTTGGTGGTGTATTTGATATGGCCACCAGCGGCAATATGGCACCAAGTAAACAGGCAAGAGAAGTATATGCAGAGTTGGCAGTTCAGGTGGATGCTGAAATTTCTAAGCTCAAATCTTTGCTTGATAGTGGATTAAAAGCTTTCAATAAATTGGTTCGAGAGCGGGAATTACCCACAGTCATTGTCGGCCAATGATGAAGTGATTAAAAAAAATCCAGGTGATGAACCTGGATTTTTTATTATGTTATTTTGATACCGACCTCACTCCAGTATTGCCACCTCCATCCAAGGTAATATCATGTGGTTTATTTGTTTGCCATGCGCCTCTCGTAAAATCAGGTACATCTACAGAGGATGACCTTTTCTTCAGGGAAACTTCGCTCAATAGACCAGCAGAAGTCCAGGAAGCAGCATCATACACATCCTGATCAAGCGGCAGTCCATTTCTAAGGCAGTCAATCAATCGCCAGTCCATGATGAAATCCATCCCCCCATGTCCACCAACATTCTTCGCGATTTCACCGATGTGTTTCACTATGGGAAGGGTATATTTTTCTTGCAATTGTTTTTGCTCCTCTGGCTTCATCCATCCATGTCCAAGTGCAATTTTTTCAGGACCAGGCCATTTCTGTGCAGCACCCTTGGTTCCACTCACCAAATGAATCCTGGAATAAGGTCTGATGGTAGAAACATCATGTTGAACCATCAAGGTTTTTCCGTGGTTTGTTTTGATCACGGTTGTATTCATATTCCCTCTGTAATTTTTGTTTGCATAGGGCTTGAAAAAATCATCTTTAGATGCCAGTTCATTTGCCATGGCACCCATGGTAAAATCATTTGAACTCATGCTAATGAGATAATCAAATTTATCTCCACGGTTGATGTTCATGCATTGTGCGATCGGGCCAAGGCCATGTGTTGGATAAAGACTTCCATTTCTTGTCATATTTTCTTTCAGCCTCCACATGTCAGCATATGCATTTTTATTGAAGAGATAATCTTTTGTTAGATCATGAATATATGCGCCCTCTGCATGTACAATCTCTCCAAACAATCCATTTCTCGCCATATTAAGTGTCAACAGTTCAAAGAAGTCATAGCAGCAATTTTCCAGCATCATCATGTGCTTCTTTGTTTTTTCTGAAGTTTCAACCAATTCCCAGCATTCATCAATTGTTTTTGCTGCGGGAACTTCCGAGGCTGCATGTTTACCATTTTTCATCGCATATACAGAGATGGGAGTATGCAGGTGCCAAGGTGTGGTGACATATACAAGATCAATTTCATTTGATTCGCACAAAGCTTTCCAGCCTTCTTCTCCTGAATAGGCCTTGGCAGCAGGGAGCCCTTTTTTGGTTAAAATGGATTGTGCTTTTTCAACCCGATCAGCATATTTATCACACAAAGCTTTGATTTCAACACCTTCAATGTAACTCAGACGATCAACCGCTCCAGGTCCACGCATGCCCAATCCAACAACACCAACTCTCACAGTGGGTAGCTTGGGTGCTGCATAGCCGCACATGTTAAAACTGGCAGGTGCTTTTGCAGGTAAATGTTCATTGGCTTCTACATTCAATGATGTAGCCAATGCGCCTGTACTGAGTGTGATGTTTTTTAAGAAAGACCTTCTGTTGCTGGACATATCGTAGATTGTTTATGTTGATTATGTTGAAGTTAATGAAAATTAAACAACCAAACAGATCATAAATTCAGCCAGTAATTCAATTTGAAAACAATTGCCCGGTTTTTATTTTTCATGAACGGATCAGTAAAATAATTGTCGGTGTAAACCAGGAAGAAATCGCTCATGGGCTTGAATCTCCATTGCAATCGGCTGTTGATATTGAAATTGTTTCTTTGGCTGTTGTATTGAAAAAAGGTTGTCCAAAATACATTGTTCGTAAAATTGATTTCAACCCTGGGTGCGATGAGCAGCAAATTGTTTTTACCATATGGATGAGGGAATTCGAGTCTGGCATTCTGAATGCTCATGACAAAATTACCAAGTGGCTGGAGTCGGTAGGTAGCTGCGAATTCATAGCGGAAAATTTTTCCGTTGAAAAATTTACCTATTTCAATATCGGTTTTGAAGTACAACTTTTTTCTGCTGTCTGTATTGTAAGTATAACCAAAGGAGGGGGCAACGTATTTGCCTGGTGGAATGGGGCTCCCATCGGTAAAGGAAGTATAAAAAGGAAGATTGTTGACATTTTGGTGAACATGAAAAATCATGTTGGATGTATTTTTAAAGAACATCCTTACTTCAAAATCATGCATTCTTTCGCTGCCGATATGATTTAAATTGCTGGTTACGAAATTTTCCATTCTCAACATCAGCTGGTTGAGTTTCCCTTTTTTTGGAAAAAAAGTATAACTGGTTTCATTGTACAATTGATCAAATCCTCTTCTGATATTGGAGTCAAGCAGTGCGTCATAATTTACTATCCTGTTGATGAAACCCATGTCGGCATGATAGTTTTCAGTTATTCTTCCAACATCGACAATGAAGTTCAATTTCTTGCTCAAATAACCTCCTCCACCATTCATGTAAAACTCTTTTGATTCAATGCCAGGTTTGAATGACCTGTGATGGCC
>JBEAYH010000188.1:0-6449 GCA_041159435.1 Bacteroidota bacterium
TATTTTGTTCAGATTCATACATAAAGATGTTCAGATTACTTTAATCTGCAATGTTTGGGGTAAATCTGAAAACCACAATTCTTAAATCACGCATAGATTTGCCTTTCGAAAAGGATATAAACTGGGGAAATGATCGTTGAAGGCTTTTTAGTACAATTTCTTTTTTTGATTTTGACGTCCATGATTGGCATAGCTGTAGCAGTAATTCTGTTTTTCAGCCACCATGAAAAAAGCTTTGGAAACCGCTTCCTGGCACTTTCCGTTTTCTCCATATCCTACATGCTTCTGGTGAATGCCTCATTTCTGACAAATTTTTATTACCATTACCCTGCAACCTATCGAGCGCTTTCATTCTTATCATTTTGTATCGGTCCATTTTCTTATCTCTATGTCAGGACATTGATCCGGCAGGAATACCGATTATCAAAAACCGACTGGCTGTTTTTCATCCCAGCGCTGATTGCACTCATCAATAGAATCCCCTATTACCTGCTCAGCCCCAACCAGCAAATCCAATTGCTGGACACTATCAAGTATAATTTAAAATTGATTGTAATGGAACCTGAAGGTTTGTTGCCTCCAGGCTACTTGGCACTGTTTCGTATTGTATTCACTCTTGCTTTTATCATAGCACAATTGCAACTGATTCAAAAATGGAAGAAGAAGATGATCGAGAATGATATCTACATCCCTTCGAATAATGAAATTATTAAATGGCTTGAACTGTTTACACTCTGCCTGTTAATTTCCTCGTCCCTCCTTTTTATACAAACATTCCTGCAGGTAAGTTCCTCATTTCATTTTGAGTGGATTATCATTTTTACCATGGGACTCACCAATCTCTTCGCATGTGTGATGCTGCTTGCGAGACCACGCATACTATACGGTTTGGTGGGATGGATGCAGACTGAAAAACCAGTGATTTCACTGAAAGACGTCCCTGCATCAAAATTCAATGAACAAGCAACGACAGAAAACAATGGATCCAGCTTGAGTATTGAAGAAGGAAATACCTATCGAAAGATGTTGGAAGAACATTTCAAAGCTAGTAAAACTTTTCTCAACCCAGGATATACAATCAACGACCTTTCCAAAGAATTGAAAATTCCAATTTATCAATTGTCCTCGTTCATCAATCAGGAGTTCCAAAAAAGTTTTGTCCAATACATCAATGATCAGCGGTTTAGATATTTACTTAACATGATCAAAGAAGATCCAGCATTTAAAAACTATACGATTGATTATATAGGAAAGAAAATTGGATTTAATTCACGTACAAGTTTTATTGAGTTTATTAAAAAACGTACAGGGAAAACTCCTTCTGAATTTTTTAAAGAAGCTTAGAAAATTTCCCCCAGATTCACTGCAAAGCCACGTGATCCGTTTTTACCAAAGCCATAATCAATACAAATATTGGCACCTGAATACTTATTTAACTTGATGCGCAATCCAACACCATATCCAGCCTTGATAGAACCATATTTGCTGAATTTTTCTGAAGAAAATGTCTGACCATTTACAAAAACAGTTCCTCCAAATAAACCATTTTTAGTGATTCTGAACCTGTATTCGGTTTCATAATAAATCAGATTCCTCCCTCTGAATCTTCCTTGTATATAACCCCTCCCAGAATTATAGGCGTCGTCCCAGCCATTGCTTGGCAACATTAAAAACGGTGGAGTTCCTGAAAGTGTAAACCAGTTCAGATTCCAAAAAGCCAATGTGTTTTTTGAATTGGCCGGAAACCGAACGTATTTCCTGAGATCGATTTGCATGCTCTGCCAACTGGAAGTACTACCCATCCATTTCAAATTATTGCGATACGCAATACTGGCATAGGTGCCATTGAGTGGATTAATTGTATTCAAACGAGAATCATATAACAATTGGAATACAGGTCCAGCTGCAGTATTTTTTTGTTGAATGCCATATTCCTGAAATGCTGTCTTCATGCCAGCTGGAGGATCCAATTCACGTACATTCCATAACGCATCAAAATAATAACCTAATCCGAAATATGTATTTGGTGCAATCGTACGCAAAACGGTTTGATGCAATTTCAAACCATTGTAATCAACAAAATAGCCACTGGGAATATCCAGTTTATCTTCCATCCCAAATACTTTGGATGGATACTTGATGTAACGATGATCGATGATGATGTTAAACTTATTCTCCTTTGTCCATATATTGGCATACAAAGGAACCATCACCTGCCTGTTTTCAGTATACGTTACATCCATCAGTACACTGGATATCTTTTGTGAGCCATTGGCATTTCCACCATTATAAAATCCAACATTGCCGGTCAACATTCCAGCCAATCCGGTGTGCATGGCATAACCAGCAGCAGGAATGACAGAGAAATTAAGTTTCTTTTGCTCTGATGATGTTGTTTGTTGTTTAAATAACTTCCCGATTACTTCAGCCAAGTCCCTTTCAATACTGTCTGCTATGGTACTTTGTTGTGCAAATGAGCTGAATACAGATACGATGAAGAAGAAACAAAAAATATATTTGGCAAGATTGCGCAAAACCTAAAGTTTGTTGGTGGCAAATATCAGATTAGTTTTTGATATAATATGTTATTTCTCCATTTGGCGGGAAATGTGCGCCAATACCTGAAAGGCAGTCTCAGCCATGTGATTCCCTTTGTTGTCCAACAATGGATTGATTTCAGCAAATTCAATGCAAGCAATTTTATTGGATGAGATGAAAGCATCAAACATTTGAATGATTTCATCCACATAAAAACCTGTTGGAACTGGGGTCCCGGTTCCATAAGATACCGCATCACAGTCCATCGAATCAACATCAAAAGAAATATAAAGCATATCACATGCACTTAACTGCTGCAGCGATTGTTGTACAATCGTATCAATTCCAATGGCCCTCACGGAAGGCACTGTATGGTGTGTAATTCCCAACTGTTGAATGAGATTGATCTCAGCAGTTTCATAATCGCGCAAACCAAGATAAACCAAATGCTGGGGATTGATCATGGGAGATATCCCTCCCAATGACTTCATCTTTTCCCAATACCACTTTACATCCTCCTCAACCTCATTGACTTTATTTTCAGTATTGTCCTTGCTCAATGCAGCTGCCAAAGGCATGCCATGAACATTGCCAGATGGTGATGTATAAGGTGAATGGATATCGGCATGTGCATCCAACCATATCACGCCAAGTGTTTTATCAGGATGGGCATGCCTGATGCCTGCAATGGTTCCCAATGCGGATGAATGATCACCAGATAGAACAATAGGAAAGTTATGTTGCCTATCTGCATTGGATACAGCCATGCACACGCGCTCACATTGCTGATATACATGCTCAATACGTTTCGCAAAACTGCTGGTGAACTTATTGTAAATCGTTTCATTGTGTGTTTTTACATCCACATAAAGATGGCGATTGAAAAAATCATCCCCCTTGTTGATTGCTGCAATTTCCATGGCATCTATTCCCATGTCAGCACCCCTTGTGCCTGCACCAATATCAGAACGATTTTTGATCAACTCTATCATGCTGCAAAGCTAGTATGGAAGGATGGAGAAAAAAATTTAACATGTTGAAGTTGGGTTAAAGAAATATTAAATCACGCTTTTTGTTTAATCAATAGTAAAAACGTAATTTTCTTGAAAGATCATACTATGAAAAAGCTATCATTTTTGTCAGGGTTTTTTACAGTCTTAATTATTTTCCCTGCCATTGCTCAAAAAAATATCAAACCGGAAAAAGCATTTGAGCATTATCTGAACAATGGTGATACGCATTATAACTACCAGGTGAAGGACAGCTCCAAAATTGGAAATACAACAGCTTATCAAATACTCCTCACCTCTCAACAGTGGAGGGGCATTACATGGCGTCATCAACTTACGGTGATTGTTCCCAATAATCTTCAACACAATGGTGCATTGGTGATTGTAGCTGGTGGTGCCAATACAAATGAACAACCCAACTGGACCAACAACGATCGAATGTGGCCGATTGCTGCACAAATGGCTGCTGCCAATCAATCCATTGTAGCCATTCTCAAACAAACCCCGAATCAACCGCTGATGGGTAACCTCAAAGAAGATGAATTGATTTCATATACATTGCATCAATATAAAAAAGATGGCGATGCTTCATGGCCACTCTTGTTCCCCATGGTGAAGTCAGCCATGCGCAGCATGGATGCCATCCAAGATTTTGGCAAAAGCAGGTTCCAAAAAAATATTGATCAGTTCTTTATTTCAGGAGCATCCAAGCGGGGATGGACCACCTGGCTGACTGCTGCTACGCAGGATGCTCGCGTAAAAGCAATTGCACCCATGGTGATTGATATGCTGAATATGCCAGCAACGCTTAATTACCAATTCAAATCATACGGCGCCTACAGTGATCAGATTGAAGATTATGTAAAACTTGAAATTCCACAATCAACTTCTTCCAAAAAAGGAAAGGCTGTAACTACGATGATCGATCCTTACAGCTATCGATCTAAACTCTCTATTCCTAAAATGATTTTTATTGGTACGAACGACGAATACTGGACGGTGGATGCGATCAAATGGTACATCAAAGAGATACCCGGACAAACAATGGTACACTATGTGCCCAATGCTGGACATGATCTAGGAGGTGGAGCACAAGCACTGCAAACATTGAGTGCACTTTATGGCAAGATGTTGAACAACGAATCCTATCCCCTGGTCGACAATTCCATCAAAACCGAAAATGGAAAAGTGTTAGTGGACCTGAAAGTAAATCCTGCTGAATTAAAAGAAGTGCAAATCTGGTCTGCAACCTCAACAGATTTAGATTTTAGAAATGAGAAATTTGGATCAGCTTCCTTGGGAAAAGGTGCTGCAGAAAATCACATTGAAGTAGAACTTCCTGCAACTGGATACAAAGCTTTTTATGTTGACTTCAAATACCAGGGTAGCAAGGGACCTTATTCTTCTTCTACCAGAATGTATTTGCTCTCGCCAAAAGGAATTGAGTGATTATTTGATGAGTTGTTTTTCCAGCTCCTCCAATGTAACTCCTTTGGTTTCTGGGACTTTGGTCAATACCCAAATCAATTGCGTAAACATCATAAAAGCAAAAAACGCAAAAATGGGCCATGGATTGTCTTTGAAAATTCCTTCTTTGTCATCGATGAATACCGGTGCAACCAAAGTGATCAATGCTGCAAATACCCAATGCACGCTTGCTCCCAATGCTTGTCCCTTTGCACGTATATGATTGGGAAATATTTCTGAAATGAAAACCCAAATCACAGCTCCTTGTCCCACGGCATGCGAAGCAATGAACATCAACAGAAAAAACAAAAGAAATCCGGGTGATGCACCTGCAAAAAAAGCATAACTCACCATACAAAGACTTACAACATATCCGACAGATCCAATCAGTAAAAGCGTTTTTCTACCCAACCGATCAATCAAATACAATCCCACAAAAGTAAATACCAGGTTGGTGCCTCCGATGGCAATGGAATTCAAGAGCGACTCCTGCTCTGCGAGTCCGGCAGCTGCAAGAATCCTTGGTGCATAGTAAAGAATGAAATTGATGCCTGAAACCTGATTGAAAAAAGCTATGACGAATGCGAGTCCAATGATGCGGGCATGTTTCTTTGATAAAAATGCTTGGCTGTTGACTGTTGACGGTTGACTGTTAACTGTCAACTGTGAAGCGTCAACTGCATTTCCTTGCCCCTCCTCCCTTGTCCCTCCTCCCTTATTCAAAGACTGAACCAACTCCTCAAATCCCTCCAATCCCAACTTACTCATGACCACCTTCGCACCAGAAACATCCCCCTTGTTGGCAATCAACCACCTGGGACTCTCTGGAATGGTGAATACCATGAGACTGTAAATCAACGAAGGAATAGTCATCACTCCCAACATCAATCTCCAATCACTATCACCACCAACTCCTTCCAGAAAAAAATTAGATAGATAAGCAATCAAAATACCAAATACTATATTGAACTGATACATCGCAACCAATCGTCCCCTTGACTCTGCAGAAGAAATTTCAGAAATATAGGTGGGAGCTGCCACAGAAGATATCCCAATACCGATTCCACCCAATAAACGGAAGAATGAAAAAAGATAAGGATCATTGGCCAATGCAGAACCAACAGATGAAATGGTGAATAAGATTCCCACCAACATGAGAATTTTTTTTCTGCCATATTTTTCTGTCGGCGCACCCCCAAATATAGAGCCGATCACAGTACCCCATAAGGCCATGGACATGATGAAGAATCCATGAAACCAGGGAGTGGTTTGCCATAATTCTTGAATGGTTTTGTCTGCACCTGAAATCACAACCATGTCAAATCCGAAAATAAATCCAGCCAATGCCGCTGTAAGAGATATACCAAAAAGACCATTTCCAGTATTTCCAATCTTATTGCTCATACTTAAGAATTATAATCATTAAGTTAATAT
>JBEAYH010000009.1:0-2702 GCA_041159435.1 Bacteroidota bacterium
AATACATACTGGTCCATTTCATTATTTCTTAAATAATTACTGCAATATATAGACCGGGAAGTATTTAGTTGTCAATTAAATACAGATTCAATCCTATCAACAGTATTAGGGGTTCAGACTCCCACTATTATTAATATTCTTATTTTCAATCACCACACACCATTATACAAGAAGTCTGGAGCCAACACATCGCACAAGTATTAACCTGCATCATGGCCACTATGCCCTTCCTTTGTGATAGTGTGGCAATGGATGAAGTTCAGCAGGACAAATCAGTCAATCTGTTGAAAACTTGGCACAAGAAGAAAAATATTAGGTGCCCCACTTGCAAGGCATCTTTATTTCATTTTGATGGGACTCCGTATTTCTCTTTGGCCCGCATTAAATATGAAATTGTCTTAATCCATCACTCCCCTTGTCCATTGCCAATTGGTAATATTGGGAGGGGACTGTTCTTTTGCTTGTCTTGTGGGGGACAAAGTTCGCATACGTTAGGCAGATTACAAGATAGAGGATGCAAATGCGTTGAAGTCAATTGTATTGAAGAGAAAAGTAGCCCTTCTCAGACGCAATGTAATAAGAGAGTCAACAATGCAAATGAAACAGCTGAGCAAAATAAGACCACAGACGATTGTGTAACTAGGATTCAAGATCATTGTGTTCGATTTGATGATGCAAGCAATTATGATCGCGATAGATGTGACAACAACAATCCAAAGAAAAATGGAGAGCACAAGATGACAACATATCAAAGTGCAGCAAGCATTCGTGATGATGTAGATCATTTCGACAATGTGAATATTTTTTGCTGTGACTCACAAGTTAACGATGGAATGGATCCTGATGTCGATGGGACTGCAATTGGTCCTGATGGAGAGCGGTCTGGATTGGGTCCTGATGTCAAAGCAATTGAGAATAGAACATTGAATAAAAAGATGGATTTGGGAATCAATGCAGAGTACTCTTGTCCTGTATATATCAGCGTCCCACTGATATTCTTCAAAACCGCAACGAATGGCCAACTGCTAGTTCAAGATTTTTTATTCGAGATCATAAGAATCAGGGAGATGGATTAAGAGGACTGGTGTTCAATTCTGTTATTGACTCGAAAATCAATTGTGATTTTTCATCCCTCACTGTGAATGAAATGTTTTTTCATCTCCACATTGCATCAATTCTCTACAGACTCCCTACAACCAAATCAGTTGATGTAACAGCAATGATGCTGCAACTTAGTACTGATCACAATCAAACCATCCAAAAAGAGAGGGACTCTATGAAAGATGCTTATCAAAAGTCCATAATGAAAGTTCTCATGGCACATGGAATTGTGAACAACCAAGATCACACACGAAAGATATTAGATGAGATCAATCATTGTGTTCAAACAGAAATGCAATCAAATTATGTTAAAAACCATTTCAACAACTCATCAGCCCCAGTGAAACACAACGCAGTTCGAGCTGTCTATACTGATGGGCATAATTCCATTGTCAACAATCTACCAATTCCCACAGTTAGCATTATTCACAAGGCTGCTTACATCCCAGCAAAAGAAATTGTCAATCATCTTCTAGCAATAGGGATAGATGTTATGTTTTTCCGTGCTGGCCACAAAGATGACTGGGTTGATAAATCAGGCAACAATGAAACCAAATTCCTCCGTGATCTTCATCAAAATGTTTCAACAATGACTGATATTCCAACTTACACTAGAATTATCCTCGTGAAAGTATGGTCAGATGGATTTGAGGCCCATCAAATCAAAGGAAAAAATGAATTCAACAGTCTCCAGATATTCACATTAACAGTCATTGCCCCCCACTATCAAAATACCAATCGCCATACAGTACCCTTTGCACTGTGCTTCAAAAGGAAAAGCCACCACGATATCCTGATACAGCTGTTGGGAGAGTTAAGAGAACTTCAGTCACCTACACTCAGATATTGGGGTGGTGAGGAAAATCTGGTCTACCCTACAATGGTGTTTCTGGAAATGGTTAGCAATGATCTTCCAGAAAGGTGTTCCAATACCTGCATAACATTGAATGGGACTTTTACTCATCGATGGAGACATTCATGTTTGTTTGATGACAATGTAGTCCCATCATGCCAATCATGTTATCTACAAAACATTGAGTATATTCTCTCCCTCCCATCAGTCAATATCAAGACAGAGTCCAGTTGTGATAGATGCCTAGATTGGTGGATTCGTGGAGTTACAAAACCCAAGATCTACCCAATTCAACCAGAATCTTTCCAAAGGCAAATAAAAAAATTCCCTCCAGTTGAGCTATCTTTTGAAATGATGCATAATTCTATACTATGCCTCCAAGATTGGTGTTGTTCTAGTAACTCATCAAAAACCGAGAAAGGGAAGGTTATCAAAGCATACCTCAAAGCGATTGGGTTTTCAACTCAACTAATTCCAGCATTATGTCAAGATATTCTTGAAGGAAAAGAGGTAACAGATTCTCCAGGATTTCCCTCAATCCTGAGAAATTATACTTCAGTCAATGTGGAAATGAACAGCTTCCAGACCATGCCCATGCATATGTGCTTCCTTGGCATAGAAAAATCTCTGATTGGTTTAACTTCTATATTAGCAAACAGAAAAGACCATGGCCAAAATGCTGCATGGCACAAACTTGTCAATGCAATGCAAGAAAGTCAGGAAACCATCAATTCAGTCTACCTGGTGT
>JBEAYH010000012.1:0-7893 GCA_041159435.1 Bacteroidota bacterium
ATATGGGCACGCTCAAGATGATACCAGCTTGACCTGAAATCGTTCACTTTGAAATATCTACCCGCAATTTCTAACTCTTTAATAAAAAAAGGGGTTAGTCTCTCAGGCATTGTTATATGGATTTTCATATCGAACTCCAAAGTTAATAATTAGATGTGTATCTCATCTAAGAAAGACAGAAATAGGGTTCATTATGCAAACCATAGCCTTTTATATCTATACCCTTAAATTCTTATTAGCTACAGTTGTAATAATGTGCGATAAAATTTTGCCATTTATAAAAGATTTTAGTGAAAGCTTCAATGTGGATTAAGCATCCAATGATGGAATTTTACAATAGCTAATTTTTTAAACCTGGCAAATACATGAATAGAGGATTTATAATCAGACTCTCTCTCTTTTTTTACTTCCTTTTCTTGTTCAATGTTCTGGTATTTAAAAATATCCCATTGATTCGGATTGATGGTATGATGTTCAACTTTGGTGGTACTCAATCAGGTTCTCCTAATTATATACCTTTTAAGACAATACTTCCATATTTGACAGGTAGAGGTGGTTTATTAATTGCAGCAATAAATATCATTGGAAATATTGTATTGCTGATACCTATTGGATTTTTAATTCCATTTGTATATCGAAAAGTAAGGGTTCTAGGAATATTTCTATTTGCAGTATTATTTTGTTTATTAATTGAAGCCATACAAGCGTTTGCCAAAATTGGAATATTTGATATCGACGATGTGATTTTAAATTGCATAGGGACTATGATAGGGTATTGGTTTTTTATTATCTATCCATCGGTATTAGATTATTTTGTAAATCACAAATTGGTATTGATTTTAATTGGGATATTTTTATTAGCATCTATTTATTATTCTATATCATTAATTATTCCCTCCAAATCTTTATCAAGACGTGAAAAGATGAATGATCTTCAAATTGAAAAAGGAATATCATCTAATCATAATGATTTATGTAATGGCACCGGCGGAACTGGTGAAATCCTGTCAATTGACGGAGCAGCATTTACTATTCAGAAAAGAGATGGCAGTCGAGAGCAGATTAAGTTAACCAATCGAACAGAAATAAAAACATCTAGAGGTAGAGCAGCGTCGTCTATATTGAAACCTGGTGTTCGCGTTACCATCATAACATCAGATGGAGAAGATATGATCGCAGAACTCATTTTGGTATGTGGTAGTTGATTTGTATAAATGAATTTATCAGTTTGGTATTCTTCGTGTATTTCTCTTATAGAAACATGACTGAATAAGGAAATTGTTTTATTTCGAATATCTATATTTTACTCAATAGAATTGAAAAATGATGTAGGTCAATCACTTACAAGGGTTTTTTATTTATGGTGCACAGAAAGGTGCACAGTTTTTCAGATTTTCATCCTGGTTCTTGATTTGACTTATCCATTTTATATGATAAGTAAGGAGAGGGAGAAAGTAAAGGGTGCATCTATATACTATCCTAGTCTTTTTTTGAAAAAAATGCAGTAATTATCCAAAGATTGCGTATGTGACTATCAAAAAATTAAAGGGCTAAACTTCTTGAAAATTTATATTTCCCCCAAAATATAAATTTGTCTTCTCCTTCATTCCAGAACTCTCATATTGCCGATTCTTTTGTGTAGTCAATCTTATTATATAATTTTCTCGCTCCAATTTGGGCACTGTCACTTGAGGATATGGAAGTTAAAATTGAAGATTAGAAACATGAATACAATCACTTCAGACCACATTATTCCTTAAATAATCTGACACCCATGGAATACAAAGAAATTTGTCAATCAACAAGCCCGGAAACTTAAATTTTGCTTGTCTGGAATATAAGCCATGGTCAGTTTATAAATAGTGATAACTTTATACTTGTAATGAAAAAACAAAGTTCTGACCAAAGCATACAAATTAATAAATACATAAGTAATTCAGGTTTTTGCTCCCGGAGAGAGGCAGATAAATTAGTCGATGATGCTAGAGTGACTATCAATGATGAGCTGGCTATAGCGACTTCCAGGGTCCTGATAGGTGATGTTGTTGCCATCGATGGAGAAAAAATAAAATCGAAACAACGTCCAATTTATATCGCACTGAATAAACCTGTTGGTGTAACATCCACTACTGACATGAGTGATAAGTCCAATATCATTCGTTTCATGAACCACCCTAAAAGGATATTTCCTGTGGGAAGATTGGATAAAGATTCAGAGGGTTTGATTTTGCTGACCAATGATGGAGATATTGTCAATAAGATTTTGCGTTACAGCAATAACAATGAAAAAGAATATATCGTTACCGTCGATAAAGAACTGACTCCTCAAATGATCCGACAAATGGGAACAGGTGTTCGTATACTCGGAGAAGTCACTAAACCATGTTTTATTCGCATGGAAGGTAAGCGTAGATTCAAAATTATTTTAAAACAAGGGCTTAATCGACAAATCAGAAGAATGTGTGAGACTTTTGGGTATAAAGTCAAAACCCTTAAGCGCATTCGTATCATGCACATTCAGTTGGGAAATCTGGCAGTCGGCAAATGGCGTTACCTCACCCCAGCAGAAATGCATCAATTGGAAAAAGCGTTAGAAAATACAGATGGTTCAAATATGGGGGATCTTACAATTTGATTAATCAAAACAAAATCAAATTTATCTACTGATAATTAGCTATTTGTGTCCGAACGAAATAATAAAAAGGGGTTACACTATACAAGTATAACCCTTTTACTTTGATATTGCTCCCCTTATTGGACTTGAATAAAGATGATCAAGGTTAATCACTTGCAAGGGTTTTTATGTAGGGTGCACAGAATGGTGCACAGTTTTTGGATTTTCCCTCCAGGTTCTTGATTTGACTTATCCATGTTATAAGATGTGTGAGGATAGGGAGAAAGCAAAGGGTAGACTAATTTTATTTTAAGTATCTCTCACGTAAAATTCTTTCATGATGCATAAGGTGGCCAACTATAATATAACCTATACCTCCAACATAAATTAATTGATCGCCAATATTCCCTTCCGATTCTAATTGTTCCTGATCAAATTCTTCAAAGAGTATTGTTGTTGTTTTGCGAATTAAACTAAATTCTTCTTTTAAACTTTCTATACCTCGATTTTGGGCTTTCGAATGATGGGCGTATGCATTTTCATCAAAAGAAGGTAAATGGACTTTTTCCTTGCGCGCAATACACAGTGCTCGGTATGCAAATATTCTTTCAGTATCGATACAGTGGAGACTGAGCTCACGGATTGTCCATTTATCCTGCTCATAACTAAAGTCCCATTTGCCTGTAGGGATGTTATTTATAAGTGACGAAAATGATTTTTCTTGTTCACGCAGTAAAGTAATCAAGTTTGTATCTGGAACAAGTTGAATGTATCTATGAAAAAAGGGCGGAATGTTGGAAGTATCTGGGTTCATAATTATTTAAAATTTAATCAATACCAAATACAAATATAAAACTCTATTTGTGAGATATGGGCGGGTGTGATGTATGCTTAAAAATTGTAAATTTATGATGTGAAAATATGATCACATGAACTCAGACCTCGCTAAACAACTCTCCCTATTGGCCTTCTTGAGGTCGGCCTGTTCTCATGTTCCATAGGTTCAGATGATCTTCTTTGCTCTCATGTTATTTCTGAACTTTTAAATTTATATATGAAAAAGATCCTCGTTTTTGGCATGGGGAAAGTGGGTACTTTGGTTGGTATCTTATTGAATAAGCGATTTAAAGTAACTGGCTTTGATAAAAATCTTCCTGTACATTCTTTAGATTTCGATTGTATACAGGGCGATATTCATGACCATTCACTATTACGTAAAACCATCCCACAATTTGACGCTGTTGTATCCTGTATGCCCTATAATCTTAATTTGCCCATTGCTAACATTGCATATGAGCATGGGGTGCATTATTTTGACTTAACTGAAGATGTACCAACTACAGAAGCGATAATGGAGATGTCTAAAACTGCAAAAGCAGTTATGGCGCCTCAGTGTGGTTTGGCGCCTGGACTGATTGGTATTATCGGTGCAGATTTATCGCATAAATTTTCCCGTTTGCGTGATATTGAACTTCGAGTAGGCGCACTACCACGATACCCCAATGGGTTATTGGCATACTCATTCACCTGGTCGCCTGCAGGTGTTATCAATGAATACATCAACGATGCTGAAGTCATTCACAACGGGGTACGCAAAATGGTCCCTTCTTTAGATGGACTCGAAAGCATCAACATCGAAGGAAGAGATTACGAAGCATTTAGTACGTCCGGGGGATTGGGTACGATGTGTCAAACCTATGCAGGAAAAGTTGATACATTGAATTATAAAACCATTCGCTATCCCGGACATGCAAAGCTCATGCGGTTCCTGCTTTATGAATTGATTCTTAAAGACAAAAGAGAACTGGTTGAAACCATTCTAACAGAGGCCAAGCCTCCTGTTGAAGACGATGTTGTCTTGGTCTACGCTGTTGTAGAGGGGTGGAAAGGAAAATCACTTGCACGAGAAGAATATTACCGTTCATTTCATCCCATAGA
The DNA here is from genome assembly GCA_041159435.1 of Bacteroidota bacterium. Classification (GTDB taxonomy): domain Bacteria; phylum Bacteroidota; class Bacteroidia; order Chitinophagales; family Chitinophagaceae; genus Pollutibacter. Next base: position 4,553 of record JBEAYH010000012.1, read on the forward strand.
AATTTTAGGACAAAAATGGAGAGCCATATCTTGGACTACCGCAGCTTCTATTGCAGCAGTAGTTGAAATGGTTGCAGATGCAAAGCTTCCTCAGAAAGGATTTATCAAACAGGAAGAAATCAGTTTTAGCCAATTTTTACAAACACAAAACGGACAATTGTTTCACTTCTAAAACTTATCATATGAACTCAGTTCAACAGCTACAAGTCGTGATGGATATGCTAATGAGCAAATACAGCGCCCGCGTACCGGATGTGAATAAAATAATTGATGCAATGATATCACACGGCATCATCAAACATGCAAGCGATATCCAAAATGATCATATTGCTTTTCGAACATTAGGTGTTCCACATTTGGGTATTCAATCGCTAGAGAAAATATTTCTTCATTACGGATATATCAAAAAAGATCATTTGAATTTTGAAGCCAAAAAATTAGATGCTTATTGGTATGCTCCTCCTGCATCTCATTTTCCTCGTATATTCATCAGTGAATTGCGTGTACATCAATTGAGTGAAAAAGCTCAAACAATTTTAAAATCTTACACGGATGAAGTTTCTCATGATCCAGTTGATGATATCAACTTGCATGATCCTATTGCAGTAGGAGACTTTTTACATCAATCCTTGTGGCGAGTTCCTACGATTGAAGATTACCAATCACTCTTATCAGAATCTGAATATGCATCATGGGTTATTTACAATCGCTATTACCTCAATCATTATACAATCAGCTTACACCATCTTCCTGAAGGGTATAATACATGCGACACTTTCAATATTTTTTTAGAGCGTATTGGGGTTAAGCTCAATGATTCCGGTGGTAAAATCAAAGTCAGTCCAGATGGGTTGTTGTGTCAAAGTTCTACCGTTGCTCAGGTGATCGAAGCGCCGTTTGCAGGCGGGAAAACATTTCCCATTGCGGGAAGTTATGTTGAATTTGCGGAACGAAAAGTACTTCCTGAATTTACACATTTGGAAAAACAGAATTTGAAGCGCGAGCATTTTCGTGAAGGGTTTGAAGCAGGAAACGCCGATAAAATTTTTGAGAGCACGTTCACATCACAATTTAAAAAATAATATATGGTTGCAGATGCATTGAAGATATTGGGCATTCAATCTTTGAATCCTGGTATTTATACAGGGACTGATCATTGGCATGGGGAAGGTGTATTGCTTGAGTCACGATCTCCTGTTGATGGTTCCGTGATTGGAACGGTGCATTTGGGTCGGGTAGCAGATTATCAGCGAATTGTAGATCGCTCTCAAGAAGCTTTTTTAATCTGGAGAAATATGCCAGCTCCCAAGCGTGGTGAAATTGTTCGCCAGATTGGTAATCGTTTGCGTGAACATAAAGATGCATTGGGCCGGTTGGTATCTTATGAAATGGGGAAAAGTCTTCAAGAAGGTTGGGGAGAAGTACAGGAGATGATTGACATTTGTGATTTTGCTGTTGGTCTATCCCGACAATTGTATGGATTGACGATGCATTCTGAGAGGCCCTTGCATCGCATGTATGAGCAATACCATCCGTTGGGAACTGTTGGTATTATTTCTGCTTTTAATTTTCCGGTAGCTGTTTGGTCTTGGAATGCCATGATAGCATGGGTTTGCGGGAATACCTGTATTTGGAAGCCATCCGAAAAAACGCCACTTACCGCTATTGCCTGCCAACATATTGTTGCATCCGTATTTGCAGAAAATAAAATTCCAGAAGGAGTATCCTGTTTAATCATTGGAGATGCAGAAATTGGCAAAGCGATGTCTTCAGATCCTCGATTGCCTTTGATTTCAGCAACTGGATCAACATCCATGGGTAGATCTGTAGCTGCTGCTGTTGCACAGCGATTGGGAAGAAGTCTTTTGGAGCTTGGAGGAAACAATGCCATCATTGTTACCGCGGAAGCTGATTTGTCGCTCGTGATTCCTGCAGTGGTATTTGGATCTGTGGGTACAAGCGGACAACGTTGTACAACAACCCGACGATTGATTGTTCATCAATCCGTATATGGGGATGTAAAAAAAGCATTGTGTAAAGCCTATGACCAACTGAAAATTGGTAATCCATTGTTTGCTGAAAATCATGTAGGGCCCTTGATTGATCTTGCTGCTGTACTTTCATTTTCTCAAGCATTGAAACGTGCAGTGGAAGAGGGAGGAAAGATTATTGCAGGAGGAAATGTATTATCCGGTGAAGGATTTGAATCTGGTTGTTATGTTAATCCTGCCATTGTGGAAATACCTAAGCAAACATCTATTGTGATGGAGGAGACCTTTGCGCCTATTCTTTATCTTATGTCGTATAATCAGCTTGATGAAGCGATAGCCATACAGAATGCAGTTCCGCAGGGACTCTCCTCGGCCATCTTTACGCAAAATCTGTTGGAAGCAGAACAGTTTTTATCTGTCAATGGTTCTGATTGTGGAATTGCCAATCTAAATATTGGTACATCTGGAGCGGAAATTGGGGGAGCATTTGGTGGAGAGAAAGCAACCGGTGGGGGAAGAGAAAGTGGATCAGACAGTTGGAAATATTATATGCGCAGACAAACCAATACCATCAATTATGGAAAAACAATTCCACTTGCGCAGGGGATTAAGTTTGAGTTTTAGCTGTGTAAAAATATTCTTATGTATTTGTTGTTGAAAATTAGATATGCATACTTTCTAAAAATCACCAGCAACGCAAAGCATAAAAAATTATATTTCAGAAAGTTGATGACCTTATAGAAAATGATCCATCTTTCAATAAAATCTATACATCAATATGCAAATTTTTCTATCATCACTTGGTCATTGCAGCAAGGTGCATAACAAGTATTTTCAGCATCACCCAATAGAGAAAAATGCTTTACCATTAAAATTAGCTTCCTCTAGCACCACCTGTTTTGATGGGCTTCTTGATGCCACCAGATGATTTGCTATTGGATTTTGATATAAACTTTGAAGTCCCTGACTGAGCAATTCCTTTGGCATTTTTGGATATGCTTTTCGCTTCAATCTTTTTATTGATGTGAAATCCCATGTTATTTATTTATTTAGAAGATAGCAAATATTTTAAGATTATTGCAATAAAATCTTTTGTATACCAGGTGATTTTCATTTGATCTGAGTGACAGATGGCTTATTCCATGGGTTCAATTTATAATCGATTGACTTACTTTATTCAATCTTATGATACCTACAAAATCAAACACACGCATGATCTGATAAGTTAAATCAAATTCAAACCATTTTTTTGCAAAATTTGCATCACTTTTTGAATGGTGATGATTGTTTTGAAAAAGTTCTCCAAGCAAGATGAATCCAAATGGACCGGTATTTTTGCTATGATCATCA
>JBEAYH010000091.1:0-6512 GCA_041159435.1 Bacteroidota bacterium
TATGATGGTATTTGCAAATTGTGTATTGGATTTGTGTCTTTGGCAAAAAGGTTTTCAACACCTGGAACATTCGTTTTCATTCCTTTGCAAAATGCAATGATCAAAATTCCTGAAAATTTCTCCAATACTGTTATAGTGGAAACAAACGATGGCAAGCTCTTTGCCTATGCAGAGGCAGTTTCCATGATTCTTCAAAACATGTTTCTTCCATTTAAATTGTTGAACATGCTATTGAAAATATTTCCCAAACCCATTCGCAATAAGGGATATGCAATGATTGCTAAAAACAGGTATGAATGGTTTGGCAAATACAATACATGCCAGGTTATTCAATGACACTTATAATTTGACGCCCACCGTAATAAAAAACGTTCTGCCATCAGCGGGAAGAGCACCTGGACCCGGATATCCACCAGCTCTTCTGGTAAAATAAAACTGATTGGTCAGGTTATTGATACCAGTCTTGAGATGGTACTTTTTATAACTCCAAGCAAGTGTTACATCATAAATCGTATATGCCGGAATGAGGCCAACATTGGCATTCGCTACTGGCTCAAGGGTATTGTTTGCATCACTGTATGCTTCGCTCGTATGACTAAGCTGCGTCAAAATAGATAGATTTCTGTACCCAATTGTCAATCCACTTCGAATGATTTGATTAGGAGCATTTTCAACCCGCTTGTTGCGAAGATTGTTTTCTACCAATTGGTTGCTGCTGTTTTTTACAATCACTTTGAAATCACCGTAACGGCTGTCATTGAATGCAAGAGATGAGAACAGCCGCAGTTCCCATTTTTTTGGATAAAGCTGTTTTCTAAAAAGACTGTACTCAACCAATGCTTCAACCCCTTTGCTGCTGCTGTTTCCAACATTTGTTCTATAATTATAAAAGCTGCCATCCTGCCGCTGTTGTAAAATGGAGCCAATTCGGTTATTATATTGTAAATAATAAATGCTTGCATCAAAAATAAATGCATCACCATACTTACCTCTGAAACCCAGATCAGCATTGTACCCTTTTGAGTCCCTCAATTGCTGATCAATGATATCAGTTGTTGGAGGTGCAGCCAAGTCAGCAAATTGTACAGCGCGATAAGCCTGTGAAATATTGGCATAGATTTCAACCAATTTCCCTGCATGATATTCAGCTCCAATACCAGCAAGCAAGAATCCCCTGGATCGTTGTTGGTTTTGCAATAAAACCGGTGCAGTACCCGTAAATCCATTTCTGCCAGATGCAGCCCCTTCAACATATTCATACCTTACACCAGGAATGATCAAATATTTTTTACCAATTCTGAAAACATTTTCAATGAATGCTGCCGCATTGAAACTGGAAAAATGAATATCTCTGGTCCAAACTCCATCACTCACCTGCATGTCATAACCAGAACCCACTGAACCTTTGCCATCTGCTACCAGTCTCCGGGTATTCCCTTTGAAAAATCTAATGCCAGATGAAAAATGATGTTTATTCCCCCCTAGCTCATAATTTGTTAGTGATCTTGATTCGAATCCATAGTTTCTGTATTGATCAGTATTTACATTTCTTGTACTGAATTGACCAGTTCTGCTGTTGATGGTATCGGCTACCAATATCCCTGCAGATGGCATGAATCCTACGCTGTTTCGGTCACCGTGCAAGCCAAACAATTTGAATTGAAATTCTGTGGTGGATGCTGGCTTCCATTTGGCGATCACTGCCATGGTTGACCAATCAATATCCATCCAGTTTCTGCTTCGATAACTTTTTCGAACACCATTTTTAAAATCATTGTCCAAGAGTCCGCCTGGTTGCTGACTTCTGATATGTGACTTCATGTATTCAGCAGTTAACTCAAGATTCTTGCTGAACTTATAAGTAATTGTAGCAAATCCCGCATTCGTAAAAAACTGACTGTTGTTTCTGTATCCATCTCCGCTTCTGTGATCAAAAAATGCGTAATAATGTATCTTCTTTGTTTTACCACCGATTGCATTGTACGTATTGAAAAGTCCATAACTGCCCAATGACTGCTGTGTCTCCATTTCAAATTTCTTGGTCATTTCACTTCCATTGCGAAGAATATAATTGACCATGCCGCCAAACTGTGGACCGTATTGCAACGCTCCGTGTCCACGTACAATTTCAATTCTCTGAACAGCCTGTAATTGGGGATTGTAGTAGGCCTCGGGATAACCATATGGATCGGCAGAAATATCATACCCGTTTTGCCGAACATTGAACTCCCAACTTCTATTTGGACTCAGTCCCCTTGCAGCTATACCGATTTGGATTCCGCTTCCGTCGTTCTCCCAGATTTGGATTCCCGGGACTTTTGCCACCACCTGACGCATGGTATTGTTCACAACATTCCCCATGACATTTTCCAATACAATCAGAGAACTTTTCTTACCGGCGTAGATTGATGTGCCGACAATTTCAGGCATTTGTTGAATATCCATCTTGCTCGATCTACCAACGATGGTGATATCCTCTAAATATTTGATATGAATTGCACTGTCTTTCTTCAACGAATCGACAGTTTGAGCAGGTAAATAAGTAGAAAGCAAAAGGGGTAGAAATATGAAAATCCTCATCACAAATACGTTGCCGCAAAAATCTATTCATCATAGAATTACTGCTTACGATAACAGAAAAACCAATTTGCGAAATAAGAAAATATTCAAAATTTTCTGCCCCCAATAAATAACAACCACCATACGGTTGATTGAAAAGTTTTGTCAAAGTGAGCAATATTTATTTACTTTGTATTTCAAAGTACTTTTAATAATAAGCAAATGACAAGAAATATTACGGGATGGTTTTGGGGAATCCTTTTAAGCATGATCGCTTTGATCAATATCTTTTGGGGGAATGACAGCATTTTTGGCATTTTTTTGCTTGCACTCGCACTCACATATTTTCCTAGAATCGATCTATTGATTACAAAGAAAACAGGCATCAGGCTTCCGCCATGGTCAAAAATTGCCATCGCCCTCTTTATCATTTGGTCAAGCGTTGGTGTCGGTGAACTGTTTGATAAAATAGATATGATGCTTCAAACATTCAAACGATTTTAAATCAATCAACATGAACAATCCAACAGAACAGCTAGATGCAATAAAAGATATCCGCAATATGATGGAACGCTCATCCCGCTTCTTATCACTGAGCGGCTTGTCGGGCGTGTTCATTGGATTGATCGCTCTTACGGGTGTCTCATTTTTTTGCATCCACTTTCATTTTTCACCACTGGAAAAAGGATACTACAGATTGATTCAAAATGAATCAGGTGTAACAAATACATCGTCACTCCAATTGATGATTTTCACGGCCATTGGAGTGTTGTTGCTGGCAGTTGGCAGCGGCATCATCATGTCGGTCAGGAAATCAAAACAAATGATGCTTCCAATATGGGACAATAGTTCGAAAAGAATGCTGGTGAATATGCTGATCCCTTTGGTGACCGGAGCAGTATTTTGTCTCATTTTGCTATCCAACCATCAAATTGCTTTGCTGGCACCGGCTAGCTTGATATTTTATGGACTCTCCCTGGTAAATGCAAGTAAATATACTATTGAAGACATTCGCTATCTAGGTGTCATAGAAATCATATTAGGGTTATCCGCGGCATGGTGGATTGACCTGGGACTGATCAATTGGACCATCGGATTTGGTGTACTGCATATTTTATACGGACTCTTCCTTCACTCAAAACACGAAAAGTGAAAAACGTGATCAGTGGTTTGAACAAGGCATTCGAGAGCAGGGTTCGTCTAGGAATCCTGTCTATTCTGATGGTCAATCATGCAGTTGACTTCATCACATTGAAACAACAACTCAATGTAACAGACGGAAATATTGCAAGTCATATCAATGCACTTGAGAAACTTCAATACCTGGAAGTGATCAAACAATTTATTGGCAAAAAACCAAATACCTCTTACAGAGCAACAAAATCTGGTAAAAAAGCTTTTGCCGAACACATAGAAGCATTAGAAAAATTAATCAGGGCATCCAACCAATAAAAATCATTTAGAAAAATGTCAAAACAATTAAACCAAGTTATTATAAGCAATATCCAAGATGCACATCAATTGGAAAAAATGTACAGAAAGGATAAAACTGCTTTCAAAAATGCGTTTAATTCCATATACAGTGAAATTTCATATGACGCGAATGCAAAATGTTGGAACGAGCGCCTGAATTACGATGCTCCCCCTTCCGTATTTCTTTCAAAACAGGAATTGATTTTTATTGGTATCGCAATATTTATATCCGGATGGATTGCAAAATTGCCTGCATTGTTAAAATGGAATTCAGACATATTCTTCTCCAGAAATATCAGTTTTATTGTATTTGAAATGTTGCTTTTCTTTTTTGCATGGAAAGAGAAACTGGCATTCAAAAAAATAATCCCCCCCATTGCAATATTTATCATATCTGCAATCTTTATCAACCAATTGCCAAAGAATGATAAAAGCGATACGCTGCTGTTAAGCTGTATCCACCTGCCGATATTTCTATGGTCAATCGTAGGATTTGTATTCACTGGAAATGAGTTCAGTCAACCGAGAAAAAGAATTGAATTTTTGCGCCTCAATGGCGACTTGATAGTGATGAGTGCAGTGATGGTACTGGCCAGTGCACTGTTCACGGTAATTACTACCGGACTCTTTAACTTGATTGGCATCAACATTCAAGAAATCTATGCAAACTATATAGTCATTTGGGGACTCCCTGCCATCCCAATCGTTGCGACGGTGTTGGTAAAACAATACCCGCATTTGGTTGGAAATGTATCTCCTATTATTGCAAAACTATTTACACCCCTTGTTACACTGACATTGTTCATTTTTTTAGTGGCTGTTATCAGTACAGGAAAAGATCCTTACAACGACAGAGAGTTTTTATTTATCCTGAATGCAATGCTGATTGGAGTGATGGCCATCATACTTTTCTCATTCAGTGAATTTTCAATATCCCCCATGAACAGATGGCAATTGATTCTCTTGTTTGCACTCTTATTACTGGCAGTCGTCAACAACAGCATTGCATTGTCGGCAATTATATACAGACTATCAATTTATGGATTGAGTCCAAACAGACTGGCTGTTATTGGAAGCAATATGTTGATGCTTTTGAACCTGATTGTTGTGGGATACAATATGATCAAGGTGATTCAGATAAAAGGAACTGTTGAAAATATTGAGAACAGCATCGCAAAATTTCTACCCATATACTGTTGCTGGGCAGCTATTGTTGCCTTTGTTTTTCCAATTGTGTTTAAAATGAAATAATCAATGCATGTTAGATCCATAATCATGCATGATGGCATTGTCTAGTTTTTGTCCAACATTCTTGAGTGCCGTAAGTCTTGATGTGATGTAACGGTTGGTATTCAATCCTGTAGAAACCAAATTCAACAGCTCGTTGAGAGCTGCTGGATCTTTTGTCAGCACATCGTCTGCATGATCAGGCATAGGGAAACGAAGTACGCCATCTTTCTTCTGGTGAATAGACATATCATATAAAATTTTCGCATCAAATACCTTTGCCATTTTAAATCGCCCCTGTTCAAGTGTTCTATCTCTCAATTCTTCCAGTTTATCTACCCCGGAAAGAATTTTCTCATATTCTTGTATACCAGAAGTAATCGTTTTATTCTTTACCATTCTAAGTCCGCCAGCAGATTTGATTTGATCAAAGCCTATATGTGAACTTTCAAATGTTGAGCGAAGTGCAAGATTGCGTAAATAAAAATAAACTTCTTCATTGGTAGCTTTTTTTGTTTTCAAATGAAGAAAAAAAGTATCAAGTGCTTCAAGTCTTGCATTATTGGAAACAATGACTGTGTCGATTGATTTTAAATCCAATTGCAAGTCCTCGTGAACATTTTGGAGATAGGAAATCTCACGATGTTTTTCGATTTGCTGTTCTCTCAGGTTTTCAGCAAAAAAACCCAGCGAAACAGCAATGAACAACATCAGAAATTCAAGTATATACTCATTCCATTTTTTCTTGTGTGCGATATGATGTGGGTGGTGGACTTCCATACAAGCATTTTTCAGTGTGATTAAATAAAATTATCATTTTATAGTGAAATTTTTTAGAAATAAGTCGCCTTACATTCATGAATTGTTGCTTTCTTTGCAGCTCTGCCCAGGTGGCGAACCTGCCGGCCGGCAGGCAGGATTGGTAGATAGTAAAGGAAAAAAATCTTACGATCTTTGAGATAATATTGCCCAGGTGGCGAAATTGGTAGACGCACTGTGTTCAGGTCGCAGCGTGGGAAACCATGTGCTGGTTCGAATCCAGTCCTGGGCACAATAAAAAAAGTCCTGCACGAAGTGCGGGGCTTTTTATTTGGCGGCGTGCAAAGCTTGCTTTGCTGAGCAGACAAATAAAAAGACCGAGTGAGCGAAGCGAACCAGGACTTTTTTGTTGTAGCCCCCTCGAGGGACATACTGGATCACTGAAAGTAATCCAGTCCTGGGCACAATAAAAAAAGTCCTGCACGAAGTGCGGG
>JBEAYH010000050.1:0-9518 GCA_041159435.1 Bacteroidota bacterium
ATTTTTTTGCATTCAAGTAACAAATATCCCCCAATAATTGCCCAATCCAATCCTCGTCATTCGGAATAATCCCATTGATCATATCATCAGCAAGCATATTGCAGAGAATCCTTCTGAAATATTCGTGGCGGGAGAAGGAAAGCAAACTCCTGCTGTCGGTAATCATTCCTACAAAACAGGAAAGAAGTCCCATGTCGGATAGTACATCAAGATGATCTTCCATACCATTTTTCTGATCCAAAAACCACCAGGCTGGTCCGTACTGAACTTTACCCCTAACAGACCCATCATTGAAATTGCCAATCATGGATGCAAATACAGCATTGTCGGCAGGATTCAGATTATAAATGATTGTTTTTGCCAAGGTGTCTTCTGTATCCAGTGCATTCAAAAATGCAGAAAGCCTGGCTGCATGGCTGAAGTCACCAATCGAATCAACGCCTACATCAGCACCTAGTGTTCGCAAGAGTCTTGTGTTGTTGTTGCGAATCGCACCCAAATGAAATTGCTGGATCCATCCATTTTTGTGGTACATTTTGGCGAGTGATTGCAATACATGAAAAACAAAAGCATCCGGATCTGAAAAGGGTTGTGCCCCTTTTGAAGACAGAAAGTTTTTAAACTCACTATCCAATCTTGAAGTAAATGGATGTGCAAGTGGAATCTGCTGCAAACCATGATCTGAAATACTGCACCCATTTGCATGGAAAAAATCAACCCTTGTTTGAAGTGCCGTCAGAAGCGTATCCATATCCTGGATATGAACCCCAGAAACTTCTGAAAGCAGATCCATGTATGTAAAAAAGGCTCCTGCATCATGTATAGCAAATGCCTTATCAGGACGAAAACTGGGAACAAGTTGTATTTGGCATGTGGGATCTTTTTTTGCCATCTGGTGAAAACGCAAGTCATCCGTGGGATCATCCGTCGTAGCCTGATAGACGACATTGTATTTTTCAAGAAATTTTCTGGAAGTATGCTCATCCCCAGCCAAGAGCTTATTGCAATGGTCATATATTTGATTACTTGAATCCTCGTTCAATAACTGATTTATTCCAAAAGAGTTTTTCAACTCTAAATGTGTCCAATGAAACAGGGGATTGCGCAAAGTATGTGGAACGGTCTTGGCCCATGCAGCAAATTTTTCATGGTCACTTGCACCCCCTGTGATCATTTTTTCAGGTATGCCAAATGTTCGCATTGCGCGCCACTTGTAATGATCACCTGCTAACCAAATCTGGGAAATGTTTTCAAAACGTTTATTGGTAGCAATATCTGCAGGTGATAAGTGAGAATGAAAATCTATGATGGGCTGATGAGCAGCGTAGGTATGATACAAGCGCTCAGCCAATGGCGAAAGCAATAGAAAATTATCATTGATAAATGAATGGGGATGGACTGACATGAGAAAATTTGTATTTTAAATTTCGTAAAACAATCAAAAAAACAACCTCAACACCTGCAGATTTTACGCAAAGGATTTCGGCTCAACTATACCGATTCACGTATGGTCAATTCATTGTTGAGCACGATGATATCATTCGCAGCAGCATATGACTTCTTTTCAATCATTTTAATCAATAAAGAAGCCGCTTCTCTCCCCATCTCAAATGCAGGTTGAGAAAGGGTTGATAAAGAAGGGTTTAACAATGCGGCAGTTCGCAAATTGGTCATGCCAATGATCTTCACATCACGGGGGATATTGATCTTTAACTCTTTGCATACCTGATAGGTCGTGATGGCATATTTCTCAATGGAAGCAAAAATGCCATCGGGACGTTTTCGATTGGATAATAGTTTTCTGATGATCAGATAATTCTTATCCATATCATCACTGCACTCAATGATCATATCATCTGAAAAGGGAATATGTTGACTCATCAATGCTGCCTGAAATCCTCTTCTGCGCTCAATGGATGTGTACAAAGGTGCTTCAGTTGTAAGAAATACAGGTTTTTTTACCCCCGATTTCAATAAACGCAGTGTTGATTCAAAAGTACTTTCGTAGTTATTGGAGATGACTTTGGGAAACTGCAGTAAATCAGGAACGCGGTCAAAAAACACAATCGGCAGTTTGGTATTTTCATAAAACTGCTGAAAGTGCCCATACCCTTCCTTGCCTGTACAGACGGAAATAATAATTCCGGATGTGAGTCCACTTTCAAGATGCTCCAGCACCGATTTCTCTCTTTCCAGGTTTTCATGGGTCAGATAAATAAAAGTGTCATAATGCTTATTCATCGTAACACTCTCGATTCCATCCATTACCAATGAAAAAAAATTATTGACGATATCTGGTATGATGACTGCAATCTGTTTGCTCTTTTTCTTTCGAAGACTGCTTGCAAATGGATTGGGCTTATAATTGTAATGTTTGGCCAAATCCAACACGCGCTTCTTGGTAGACGCACTGATTTCATGGCTGTCGCCCAATGCCTTTGACACAGTAGATACTGACAAACCGAGCTCTTTCGCGAGCTGTATCATGTTGATCCCTTTCATACAGCACCATTAATTTTGTGAAGTCAAACTCCAGCCCTCTCTGAAAACCGGCTTGAGGAGCTGATTTGCTTCAGTGTCATTTTTAAATTGCTCTTTCTTCGGATCCCATTGCAATGGCCTTCTCAATGCATAAGCCACATTGGCAATCAAACAAACCGAACTGGTGCGATGTCCAATTTCAACATCACAAATCGGTTGGTTACCCGTTTTAATACATCCCAACCAATCAAGGTAATGATCACTGGAGTTATAGAGCCTTACTTCATTGGGCTGAATGGTTGCAGTTACCAGATTAGCTGGATCACTATCCAGGAATGATCTGCTGATATCTAATTTGCCCTTTTCGCCAATAAACCTAACGGCAGACCCTCTTCCAAAATCGTCGTGCCGCATCACAATTCCGTTAGAATATACATATTTCAATCCCTTGGGTGCATTTCCGGGGGGTGGAATGAGTTGCTCTGGACCCGTATCGTCCATACCCAGTGCCCATTGAGCAATATCAAACATATGTGCGCCCCAATCAGCTATGATTCCCCCACCATATTCTTTGTAATTTCTCCATCTTGGAAAAATATCTTCCTCTACAGGCGGTGAAAGAATTGCATTAAAATCATGGAATGGTGCGGGACCAATCCACTGATCCCAATTGACACCCGGACGCACAGGCTGTGCTGGTAAATCACATGCCCAGGGTGAATCACCTACCGTAACGATCACCTCACTAATCTTTCCCAAATATCCATTGCGAACCAGTTCGCAAGCATGTCTAAAATTTTTCCATGAACGCTGCATGCTGCCGGTTTGGAATACTATTTTATTTCTGCGCGCTGCACTGACCATAGCCCTTCCTTCCTCTACACTGTGTGCGAGCGGCTTTTCGCAATAAACATGTTTGCCAGCATTTGCTGCCTCAATCGACATTTTTGCATGCCAATGATCTGGCGTTGCAATCACAACAGCATCAATATCCTTTCTGGCGATGATTTCTCTGTAATCATCATAGGCTGTAAATCCCTTGTAGCCAGAAATCTTACCCTCTGCACGTGCCTGTGTATAATATTTACTTGCCAGCGAATGAAAATAATGCAGCTTATTCAGATCAACATCTGAACCTGCAATGATGTTGGCCTTGTCTTTGAATGAATTCAACAATCCCCTCGCCTGCTTTCCCGTACCAATGAATCCAAGATTGATCATGTCACTCGGTGCAATAAAGCCTCTCCCTAAAACATGTCGGGGTACGATCATGAACCCCGCAGCAGCCAAGGCAGAGCTTTTTATAAACGCTCGTCTTTTATTGGCGATTTGAATAGACATATGCAAACAGTTTATTTAAAGGTTATCAATTTTTTTATACCGAGGGACGAGAGATTTCATGACGGTCCAAGCAATAATATATGCTACGGCACAAAAAGTAAACATAATGGTATACCCCGTTTCCAGGTTGCCTTGAGCTTCGTAGTGATCAAACAATGCGCCTCCAACTTTACTGGTCATTACACCACCAATGCCTCCGGCCATTCCACCAATACCCACAACAGAGGCAATGGCCTTATTGGGGAACATATCGGATACAGTTGTAAATATATTTGCACTCCAGGCCTGGTGAGCAGATGCACCGATACCAATTAAAATAATGGGTACCCAATAGCTTATATCGCCAAAGGGTTGCGCGAGCAATACTACCAAAGGGATCACCGCAATCACAAACATGGCCCTCATTCTTCCATCATATGCGGTGTAGCCTTTGTTAATAAAATAAGCGGGAAACCATCCTCCTGCAACTGAACCCAACATAACCATACTATACAAAACGACCAAGGGAACCATGGTATCGGTTCCAGTCATTTGGTATTTGTCTTTTAAAAATTTAGGCAGCCAAAAAAGAAAAAACCACCATACTCCATCGGTCATGAATTTTCCAAACGAAAAAGCCCAGGTTTGTTTATACCCGAACAAACGAGTCCATTTCACTTTTTCATGTGATGTTGCTGAAACATTCTCCTCTCCTTCTTCTGCTTTTTGAATGTAGGCCAACTCTTCAGTGGAAAGTCGCTTTTGCTCCATGGGGGGAGCATAGTAAACAACCCAAAATATCAACCATATAAATCCAATGGCTCCAATGATCACAAAGGCCATTTCCCATCCCCAAACTTTTGCAATCCAGGGCACACTCAATGGTGCCAATACAGCACCCACATTAGCACCTGAATTGAAAATGCCGGTAGCCAAGGATCGCTCTTTTTTGGGAAAATATTCTGCTGTCACTTTTATCGCCGCTGGAAAGTTACCAGCTTCGCCCAATGCCAAAAATGCTCTTGCAAATATGAATCCCAAAACTGAAGCAGGAACAGCAGCTAATCCAGCCCACCCCAGTGTTTTTAAGATTACTTCTCCTATGGGCAAAGCAGTTGCATGAATGATTGCCCCAACTGACCAAATGATAATCGCCCAGGAATACCCACTTTTAGTACCCAACTTATCAATGACCCTTCCTGCAAATAATAAACATACCGCATATGTAAACTGAAATGCAGCGGCAATATCTGCATACTGCGAATTGGTCCAGTTATACTTTTCCTGAAGCAAAGGATAAAGCAAACTAAGAACCTGACGATCGAGATAGTTAATGGTTGTGGCTGCAAAAAGAAGTGCTACTACGGTCCACCTGTAATTGGTCATTTTATTGTTCATGTATGGCAGCAGTTTTGTATCACTCAATTTAGTGAATTTATCTTTTGAGCCGGCTTATATTTTCGTAGCACCCCTACAACGTTTTCGTAAAACCAAACCCTTTAAAAGGTTCTTTTTTGCGTAAATTACAAGCACCAAATTCGACAATTCTTATGCGCATCAAATTCCTCATTTTCGGTGTATGTCTTCTTCTCCTGAACCAAGCATCTTGGTCACAAAATGCAAAGAAAAATATCTCCATGCTGGTCTATACCAAAAATGGAAAAGGATTTGTGCATGACAATATCCCCTCTGCAGTTGAAGCATTGAAACTGCTTGCAAAAGAGGAGAAATTCAACATTACGGTTTCTGATGACCCCTCTTTATTTACAGAGGAAAATTTAAAGCAATATACCCTGTTGGTTTTCCCAAGCACCAACAACGACATATTTGATACCGATGCACAACGTTTGGCATTCAGAAGATATATTGAAGCAGGAGGAGCATTGGTGGGACTCCATTCGGTAACAGGCACCGAGAGAAATTGGAAATGGTTTAAAATGCTGATTGGATGTACCTTCTCATGGCATGCCAAATTTCAGTCATTTAGTTTTCAAGTGCTTGATAAAAATCATCCTTCGATGAAAAATGTTCCTGCTGTTTGGGAGCGCGAGGATGAATGTTATTTTGGTAAAGAATTGTACCCGGTCACCAATGTGCTCATGACGCATCGATTTGTCACACTTGATTCCACCCAAAAAGAACTTATCCAAAAAAATGCGGGTACTTATGCGGAGTATTACCCTGCAGTTTGGTACAATGAATTTCAAGGAGGAAGGGCCTGGATTTCTACCATTGGTCACAGCAAAGAGACATACCAGGACCCTGTTTATAAAAACCACATGCTGCAAGGCATAAAATTTGTAATTTCTCAATCCAAAGGAATCGATTTCAACAAGTCGTTTTCTTCTCACCGTGATGATCAAATAAAAAATTAATCATGCAAAAGAAAAAGCCGTTCAACAGGAGAGATTTTGTTAAGTCAACTGTCAAAACAGGTATTGCAACCGGAATTGCGTCCCTGGGATTTCCTACCATTGTCCCTGCAAGTGTGTTAGGAAAAAATGCGCCAAGCAATACTCTCAATATTGCCGCAATTGGTGTCGGAAGAATTTCAAGAGACCACGACATGCGCGAGACATTGAAATACAGCCACGCAAAAATCATGGCTGTATGTGATGTTGATAAGAAAAGATTGGAGGACGGAAAAAAATACGTCAATGATTTTTATACAGCTAAAATAGGAAAACCATATGATGGTGTAAAAATGTACGATGATCACCGTGAACTTTTACTGAATAAAGATATCGATGGCGTATTGATATCAACACCGGATCATTCACATTCATATTTGGGTATACATGCGGTGGAAGCTGGCAAAGATGTTTACCTCCAAAAGCCTGCTTCACTGACGATTGCTGAGGGAAGGGCACTGAGCAATGCTGTTCATAAATCAGGCAGGATCCTGCAAATTGGAAGTCAGCAGCGTTCATCTTCACAATTCAGATATGCTGCAGAACTCGTAAGAAATGGCAGAATTGGACAACTGAAAGAAGTGTACATCGGACTCCCCAGTGATCCTGGCGGAGAGGTTGAGCCTGAAATGCCCATCCCATCAACACTTAATTATGATGCATGGCTGGGTTCCACTCCATATGTTTATTACACAGAAAAAAGAGTTCATCCACAAAATGATTACAGCCGTCCAGGTTGGCTTCGTTGCGAACAATTCGGAGCGGGCATGATCACAGGTTGGGGATCTCATCATATTGATTGTGCTCACTGGGCTATGGACACTGAATATTCGGGTCCGGCTGAAGTTTGGGGCAAAGCTGGTTTTCCAACATCAGGCCTGTGGGATGTTCACGGAAGTTTTACAACATACGGCAAATATGCCAACGGAGTAAAAATGACCGTAAGCACTGAACTGCCCAATGGAATAAAATTTGTTGGATCAGAGGGATGGATTTTCGTAACCCGCGGTGAATACAAGGCGAGCCCCAATGAACCTGCAGTTCCCAATCAAAAAGCGCTCACTGCAAGCAATCCTAAAATCATAGAGTCTGTTATTGGTGCGAATGAAATCAACCTCTACAAAAGCGAAGAACATCATGGAGATTGGTTGAACAGCATGATAACACGCAAACAGCCCATTGCTCCTGTAGAAGTGGGACACCGTTCCTGCAGCACTTGCTTGATTCATCACATAGCGATGAGACTTCCAAGAACATTGCACTGGGATTATATGAATGAAAGATTCATCAATGACGATGAAGCAAACAGCTTACTGAACAGACCACACCGATTCCCCTATTTGATCAAAGGATTATCATAATGAAAATGAAAGCTTATCAAATAATGCTGCCGTTGCTAACCATGTTAACTGTTTTTACCGAGGCGCAACAAAAAGTGAAACTGATTACAGTTGATCCTGGGCATTTTCATGCTGCGCTTGTACAAAAAACCATGTATCCTGAAGTGGATCAAAATGTACATGTGTATGCAGAAAAAGGGAATGACCTTCAATTGCACCTCGACAGAATAAAAGGATACAATACCAGAACAGATCAGCCCACCAAATGGAATGAGATTGTATACGAGGGAAAAGATTTTTTCCAGAAAATGATCAGTGAGAGAAAAGGAAATGTTGTAGTACTTGCCGGAAACAACAAACTGAAGACAAGCTATATATTGAATGCAGTTCAGAACGGATTCCACGTATTTGCCGACAAACCAATGGTCATCAACAAAGAAGGCTTCGAACAACTAAAAAAAGCATTTGAAATAGCAACACAAAAAAAATTACAGCTATATGATATCATGACTGAACGTTATGAAATCACTACCCTTCTCCAGCGTGAACTTTCGATGGATCCATCCGTTTTTGGAACACTTGAAAAAGGGAGTCCCGATAACCCATCTGTAACAAAAGAAAGCATCCATCACTTTTACAAATATGTTTCCGGCAGTGTGTTGACAAGACCATCCTGGTTTTTTGATGTAGCCCAAGAGGGAGAAGGAATTGTAGATGTTACAACCCATTTGGTTGATTTGATTCAGTGGGAATGTTTCCCGGATAAAATCATTGACTATAAAAAAAATATTAAAATACTGAATGCAAAGAGCTGGAATACATCCATGACAAAGGATGAATTCAAATTGGTGACCAAGGAAAAAGAAATCCCCTCCTATCTTCAAAACAACATAGATCAAATGGGGAATTTGCAGGTTTTATGCAATGGCGCATTCACCTATGCCATCAATGATGTACATGCAAAAGTATCCGTGATCTGGAATTACAAGGCGCCTGAAGGAACAGGCGATACCCACTATTCATTGATGAGGGGAACCAAATCATCCTTGATCATTCGTCAGGGAAAGGAGGAAAACTTCAAACCTACCCTTTATGTAGAAGGTCCTGGTGATAAAGCATTTGAAAATAATCTCCTGGCATCGATTCAAAAAATCAATGTCAAATATCCAGGTGTGTCGGTCAAAAAAAACAGCAAAGGATGGGAAGTAATCATTCCGGATCAATACAAAGAGAGTCATGAAACCCACTTTGCAAGGGTAACAGAAAAATACCTTGAGTACTTGAAAAACAACAACATGCCATCTTGGGAAGTCCCGAACATGATTGCCAAATATTTCACAACAACCGAAGCAAGAGCCCTTGCAAACAAAGAAAATTGAGGTTGATATTGACCATATTGGCTTTACAATGGTTGTCGACAAGCTTTGCACAAACCACACAAGATCCCAGTGCTGGAACTGTAAGAAATATATATGACATGCTCAGAACGGTTCCAGGAGTAGATGTCAGCATCAATACAGGTATCAGAAGTCAACAACAAGTTTACATCAGAGATGCAAGAAATATGAAAGGAAAAGTTCCTGCAGCTTTTGTGGTTGACAGGGTCATGTATGATGGCGACATCAGTTTGATCAATCCATTGGATGTAGCAGAAATCACGGTATTGAAAGACAATGCTGCAGCTTCACTGTATGGTGCAAGGGGATTTGGTGGAGTTGTATTGATTACCACCAAAAATGGAAAAGGTGTCATACCTCCTCAAGTTAACAGCTATGAAAAATCTGCTTACCAATATTTTATTTCAAAATCAATTGAAATAAGAGTCATAGGCAAAGATGGAAAAACAATTACAACCGGAGTGATCTCAAAAGAAACAGATCAGTCCATTTTTATCCGCAAAAAAGAAATACCCAAGAGCAGCATAGAAAAAGTTGAAATCGTAACAGAATAAATAATGAAAGAACTA
>JBEAYH010000179.1:0-10471 GCA_041159435.1 Bacteroidota bacterium
CTTGCGGGCAAGATCGATTGCTTCAAACAAAGCTTCGCGGAATCGATAATGTTCCAATGATTCCTCTATTTTTCTCTTTGCTTCCTGAACATCTTCTCTAAGCTGCTTATCGGTTGCATCTTCCATGTCTGCATGATAAGGCGGAACCTTGCCTCCGCACAATTTGTGCATGAGAACAAATGTTCTGTTGACAAAATTTCCAAAGATGGCTACCAACTCACTGTTGACCGCATCCTGAAATCCTTTCCATGTAAATTCACTATCCTTTGTTTCTGGTGCTATTTGTGTGAGATAATAGCGCAACATGTCGACACATTGATCACCTCCGTTCTCTTTTTTTACAAAATCATTGATATAATCTCTCATCTCAAGCTTCCAATTTCGGCTGGTGCTCATTTTATCTCCTTCCAAATTCAGAAATTCATTTGCTGGAACATTGGTTGGAAGAATGTTTCCGTGAAGCTTTAGCATTACCGGAAAAATAATACAGTGGAAAACGATGTTGTCTTTCCCAATGAAATGAACCAATTGGGTATCTGCGTCATACCAGTAAGGTTTCCAATCCCTGTTGTTATCTATGCCCCACTGCTTTGTAGCAGAAATATACCCAATTGGCGCATCAAACCAAACATACAGCACTTTTCCATCTGCTCCCTTCACAGGCACTTTGATACCCCAATCCAAATCACGGGTGACTGCCCTTGATTGAAGTCCGCCGTCAATCCAGCTCTTACATTGTCCAACAACAGAAGCACGCCAGTCATCTTTGTGCTCCTGCAGAATCCATTCTCGTAAAAATGTTTCATGTTTAGCCAATGGGAGATACCAATGGGTTGTTTTCTTTTTCACGGGTACATTTCCGCTGATGGTACTCACGGGATTGATAAGTTCATCTGGACTCAAAGCGGACCCACAGGTTTCACATTGATCACCAAATGCACGATCACTCTTGCACTTGGGACATGTACCTTTTATAAAACGGTCAGCTAAAAAAGTATTGGAGGCCTCATCATAGAATTGCTCCGTCTCTTTTGTCTCCAACTCATTTCTTTCATGCAGGTATGAAAAAAATTCCTGCGCTGTTTCATGATGCAGTTTGGAGGATGTCCGATCATACACATCAAAACTGATGTGAAGATCAGCAAAGTCCTCTTTCATTGCCTGATGATATTTATCAATAATCTCTTGAGCAGTAGTATGCTCTTTCATCGCCTGAATAGGGATAGCGGTTCCATGCTCATCACTTCCACAAACAAAAACGACATCTCTCTTCTGAGCGCGCAAATACCTCACATACATATCGGCAGGTATATAGGCACCTGCAAGATGGCCAATATGTTTTAAGCCATTTGCATAGGGAAGTGCTGAGGTAATCAAATATCTTTTAGGCTGCATGATGTAGATTCACTGTGGCTGCAAAAATAATCAAATGTGGTGAAAGGCTTTGATTGATTTTACAGAATTGACGTTACTTTTATATCATGAAAGTGCCGCCATTCTTAAAGCCAGGAGATACCATCGGGATTGTTTGTCCAGCTGGATACATGTCTAGAGACAAAATCGCAGCATGCGTTTCCACTCTCAAAAAATGGGGCTACAAAGTAAAAATTGGCAAAACAGTTGGGGGGAAGTCTCCCAATTATTTTTCTGGCACAGATAAAGAGCGGTTGGATGATTTGCAAGCAATGCTTGACGACAAAAATATCAATGCCATTCTCTTTGGAAGAGGAGGATACGGAACGGGGAGAATTTTAGATCAAATTAATTTCAAGCGCTTTGCTTCAAAACCCAAATGGATTATTGGATTCAGTGACATAACACTTTTGCATACTTACATGCAGAGAAATATAAAAATATCATCTGTACATGGTCCTATGTGCAGTGCATTCAACCACGACAAAGGAGAGAATATATATACCCTCTCACTGAAAGATGTGATCGAGGGAAAACCAACTGTTTTTTATTCAGATTATCACCCCTTGAACAATCCTGGAAAAACAACAGCAAGAATAACAGGAGGGAACTTGTGCTTACTGGCACATGGAATTGGAAGCAATGCGGAATTGGATACCAAAGGAAAAATTCTATTTATTGAAGATGTTGGAGAACAACTCTACAATATCGACCGCATGATGCTGCAACTCAAAAAGAGCGGAAAGTTTGAACATTTGAAGGGATTGATTGTGGGAGGATTTACAGACTGTAAAGACACAGAGAGAAGTTTTGGTAAAAATGCATATGAGATTATTTTTGAGCAAATAAAAGAATTTGATTTCCCAACCTGCTTTGGATTCCCCATCAGTCATGAAAAGGAAAACGTTGCTATCCAAATGGGCATGAAATATTCACTGGATGTAACCGCCTATCAAACAATACTTGCAGCTGTTTAGCCAATGAGGTGACGCAATGCGCTGTTGATATTTGAGTAAATGAAGTTAAAACCGGTTGACTGAATTTTACTGGAATCAACTGTTGCACTTTTCAGCACCTCAATGCTCATCTCACCTAGGATCCATTTTAGTAGAAAAGATGGCACTTTAAATGGAATAAACATTTTCCCATTCATTGCATGTGCAATACCCAATACCATTTCTTTGTTTGATACTGGATGTGGAGCAACCAAATTATATACACCATTTAATTCCTGTGTTTCTATTGCATGCAGGAATGCCCTGCAGAGGTCATCAATATGAATCCAACTGTATACTTGATTCCCCGCTCCAAGAATTGCTGCGAGTCCGAACCGTACCGGTCTCTTGAATTCAACCAATGCACCCCCTTCATTGCTCAAAGCCAGTCCCAATCTGAATTTGACAAGCCGTTTGCCCAATGAACTTACCTGCTCAATGCTCTCCTCCCAAGCCTTACAAGTTTCACCCAAAAAATCGATCGACACCGGATCTGTTTCTTTAAATGGAGTTCCTTTGTCTGAACCATACCATCCGATGGCAGATGCACTGATGACAGCTTTTACTTTGTTAGGTTGACTGGACAATGCCTGGAACAATAACTCACTTGATTCTGTTCTGCTTTTTTTTATCTCTTCTTTTCTTTTTTTGGTCCATCTTTTTTTGGCAACACCCTCTCCTGCCAAATGCACGATATAATCAGCTTGGGAAAGTGCCTGCGGATCTATGAACATCTTTCCGGTATCCCATCGGGCATAAAAAATATTTCCACTGGGACGAAAACTGTTTTGCAAGGAAGTTGCCTTGTAAGCAGATGCTGTTTCAATTGGATTGCGGGATAATATGATAACATCATAACCCTGTTGCAGCAACAATCTGCTGAGAGCCGTTCCAATCATTCCAGTCCCGCCTGTAATAAGTACCGTTGGCATGTGGGGAAATTTTTACAAAAATACATCAACCACGAAGATTACAATAAACAAAAAGCCCCATAAAAATGGGGCCGCTGTTTGTTTTGGTCATGCTGATATCAATCAGGCTTCTTTCCCTCCAAAAAAGTATTGATGGTACTGATTTGGGTGTTGTTTTGATCATCTGTTCCTACCGAATAGCTTGAGTAGAACTTTTCAACAGATGCCAGGGTAGTATTGTGTACTTGCAGGTTGTGTCTAACATAAGCAGGAATGCTGTCATATTCATTGTTCGGATCAGCAGCATTGAAATTAAATGATAGATTTCTCAGCTTGTACAACCGCTCTGCAGCTCTCAGCTTTTGTGCCTCTGCCTCGTCAAATGCAGCCATTGGACTATCAATTGTTGCAGCAGTTGGAATCACAGGCTCTTCTGCAATTGTCTCAGATCTTACCTCGATTGCAGGAGACTCATGGTATACTATTTGCATCATCTCCTCCTCCTCTTCATCAGTCACTGATTCTTCAGTTTGAAGCTTTATTTCTGCAGTAGGCTTCTCTTCCATACTCGGCTCTTCTGTAATTTCAATAACCGGGGAAACCGCTTCTGCGATTGGTTGAATGCTTACAACTTCCATTGGTTCTTGCGGCTCCAATTCTTGGATCTCCTCTGCATATATCACAGCAGGTTTAACCAAAAAACCGGTTGTTTTTTCAAGAATTTCTTCCTTGATTTCCTGGATGATTTCATCGGTTGGCTGTTCTGCTTCCACATGAGCAACTATTTGGTCTGTGACAGGAAGTTCAGGTTGGTGAATTTCAAATTCAAATACGATGGGTTTCTCTTCCTCCATTACAATATCTGCAATGGACTCAACAGGCGTATCAACCAACTCTTCAACCAATGAAATGGAAGGCTCATCCAGAACAATGCTCTCAGAAGCCATGGCTGGTTCTTCCAAGTTTTCTGCTGCAGACTCCAGTACTACTTCTGGTTCCTCCACGACAAGCTTAACCGGTTCTGCGATTGGTTTTGGAGCGATGTCAAGCGTAAACATGATACGCTCTTCCTGAGCTGTTTTTTGTTCTTCAGGTTTTGATTCTCCAAAAGGTGATTTTTGTTCGAATCCGGTTGCAATGATTGTTACACTGATGTCATCTCCCAATGACTCATCGTATCCCAATCCAAGGATCACATCTGTATCAGGACCAGCCTGCGTCAACAGATATTGTTGAATTGTTTCAACTTCATCCATCGTAAACTCATGATCTCCGCTCTTGGAATTGATATTGATCAATACCCATTTGGCTCCTTTGATATTACTGTCATTCAGCAATGGAGAATTCAACGCATGCTCAATAGCTACATGCGCACGGTGTTCTCCATTTGCACGTGCACTTCCTAAAATAGCAACTCCACCATTTCTCATTACGGTGCATACATCGGCAAAATCAACATTGATTTGACCGGTTGCATTGATGACATCTGTTATGCATTTGGCAGCAGTAGCAAGTACATTATCGGCAGTTGACAAAGCAGCACTCATGGTCAAATTTCCAAACTGATGCCTCAATTTATCATTGCTGATAACCAATAGCGTATCAACTTGGCTTCTTAATTCCATGATTCCTTTCTCAGCATAGGCTGCTCGTTTCTTTCCTTCATATGAGAAAGGAGTCGTTACGATACCCACGGTCAGAATACCCATGTCCTTGCAAATCTTTGCAACGATGGGTGCTCCACCGGTACCAGTGCCACCACCCATTCCAGCTGTAATGAATGCCATTTTGGTATTGACTTCAAGTATTCGCCTAACTTCTTCAAGACTTTCTTGTGTTGCTTGTTTGCCAATTTCAGGATTTGCACCAGCTCCCAATCCCTGTGTGAGAGATGGGCCAAGTTGAACCTTGTTGGGAACCTTGCTCAATGCCAATGCCTGGGCATCTGTATTACAAACAATAAAATCTACGCCTTCAATACCTAAGCTGTGCATGTAATTGACAGCATTGCTGCCGCCGCCACCTACACCGATTACTTTGATGATGGATGATTGTTCTTTTGGGAGATCGAATTGTATCATGGTTAATGGGTTTTAAGTGTTGGAATTTAAAGGAGTTGTTTATCGTCTTCTTCTTTGAATAAATCGATGAGTCCGTCTTTGATGCTGTTCATGAAATCTGAAAGTGTTTTACGTCCCTTCACTGGAACAGCTTCTACAACAACGGTATCATCCTGCTCTGAAACTGATTTATTTGGTCTTACCATTGGACGTTTCTCTTCCGGATGAAGTCGGTTGTAATTGTTCTCATAAACATTGTAACCTTTCATAATGAGTCCTATGCAAGTTGCATACATCGGTTTTTGAAGTTCTGCGATGTGATTGGTTGCCAGGTGTTCATTGGGATACCCAATTCTTGCATTCAATCCAGTTGCATATTCAGTGAGCTGTATCAGGTGTTTGAGTTGTGATCCACCACCTGTCAATACAATACCACCGTTCAGCATTTTGTTGTCGAGTCCAACTTGTTTAAGATGGAAAGTCACAAAAGCGAGTATTTCACTCATTCTTGCCTGAATGATAGATGCCAGGTTTTTCACACTGATTTCTCTGGAAGGGAGTCCGCGCAATCCAGGTATTTTAATGAAAGCATTTGCCTGTGCAGCATCTGCCAATGCACTTCCGTATTGCACTTTCATCAATTCAGCCTGTGTTTTTAAAACACCGAGTCCCATTTTTATATCATTGGTAATGTTTTCACCACCAAATGGTATTACAGCAGTATGTTTTAAAATTCCCTCGTAGAAAACAGCGAGATCGGTTGTACCGCCTCCGATATCCAAGATTGCAATTCCTGCCTCGATGTCCTGTTCGCTCATAACTGCTGCTGAAGAAGCAAGCGGTTGCAACATCAGGTCTTTCACTTTCAATCCAGCTTTCTCAACACTTCTATTGATATTTCTGATAGCATTTCTGTCACCTGTGATAATATGAAAATTGGCTCCGATTTTCACCCCAGTATATCCAATCGGATCTGATATGTTTTGAATATTATCTACAGTATATTCTTGTGGAATAACATCAATGATTTGATCTCCTGCAGGAATATATGTTTTGTATTGATCAGCTATCAGCTGGTCTATTTCAAACTGTTTGATCTCATCTTCCGTCGATCGTCTTACAATATCACCTCTTGTTTGAAGACTCTTGATATGATGGCCAGCAATGCCAACATACACTTCGTTGATTTCCAATCCGGGATTGGATTCATAGCAATTTTTCAAAGCAGTTTCAATTGCCTTGATTGTTTGATCGATGTTCAGCACCATTCCATGTTGAACACCATTGCTGTTGGCAAGTCCAAATCCAAGGATTTCAAGCTTTCCAAATTCATTTTTGCGGCCTGCGATGGCAGCAATCTTCGTTGTACCAATGTCGAGTCCTACAATAATGGGTTGTTCGTGTGTCATAATTCACTTTTTACTGGGGTTTGTATTTTGGGTTGGTATTATTATTTATAGCTTTTTGACTTATCTGGATTGAATCTGTTTGTACAGAATCTGCATACATCAGCTTAGCCCCTGATCGTTCACATACTACTTGATCTTTGAACTGAAGATTGATATGATCATACCTGTTCCATGAATCTTCTTCATTGAATTTTTGATAAAGCAATTTTAGTTTTTTGAACATGGGCCCCCATTCGCTTCTCAAACCAAGATCTACAACATGATCACCCACCTGCGTGGAAAGCTCAAAACCATTGTCAGGCTTGATATAAACCGACTCTACTTGGGCCATCCAGAAAGAATCTTGGATGAAATACGTTGATAAACTGACAATCCTTTCCAGTAACATGCTGTCAGATTTTTTCATACCAGTTGGATTGACATAATAATTGGTGAAAACTGGTAAAACAATATGGTCGGTTTGCTTCAATGGAAGGAGATTGTAGCTTTTATCCAAATAATATGAATAACCCTCTGACGTAAACAGTCGAGCAACCGGACTTTTCTGCTTGATATTGATATGAAGCAACTGCTGATTGTCAAAATAAATATCAGCTCGTTCAATCCATGGATTTTTAGATAGGGTGTTCTCCAGTGCAAACAAGTTGAATGATGCTGCATTTTTTCCAACGGGATATTTTTCTGCAAGACCTGGCCAAAGGCTGGCATATACTTCTTTGCGATCAATCATATTGATCAATTTCTCATCCATAAAATCAATCTGAACGCCCTTGCATTGATTTGTTTGTTCTTTTACAATTGCACTGATCAGGAGAAATGAAAGTCCTGAGCCGATGATCAGCCAAAAGAAAATGTTGAATATTTTTAATATGGTTGACTTCTTTATCATTGATTCAGTAAAAAAGCTTTTATGGGTCCGACTGATTGATCAATATCCCCTGCGCCGGCAGTAACAAGTAATTCCGGATTGGATTGATCGATGAATTTCAACACATCCTTGTCTTGCAACAATGAAACCTTACTGGTCATTTTGCTTGATATGATTTCGCTGGTAACACCCTCAATTGGTTTTTCTCTGGCGGGATAAATTGGCATGATGGCTACCTGATCTGCCATAGAAAGACTTTCTGCAAATCCTTCTGCAAAATCTCTTGTTCTGCTATACAAATGGGGCTGGAAAACAACTGTTATTTTTTTGGAGGGA
Organism: Bacteroidota bacterium; assembly: GCA_041159435.1. Classification (GTDB taxonomy): domain Bacteria; phylum Bacteroidota; class Bacteroidia; order Chitinophagales; family Chitinophagaceae; genus Pollutibacter. The sequence continues at coordinate 7,993 of JBEAYH010000179.1, forward strand.
TACAATCCTCTTACACCTGTAATCAAAGCCCTTAACTCCTCCGGATGATGTGCATAATCATCGATATAGATAGCCTTTTCATTTTTAACAATGAACTCAAATCTTCTTTTCACACCTTTGAATCCAGCTATTGCATTCAAAATACGATCATCCGCAATCTTTAGATATTTTGCAATCGCAATGGCTACCAGGCTGTTTTCTACATTGTGCATTCCTCCCATATTCAATCGCACCTGCTTCAATGTCCAACCCGGTCCATTTACATTGTATTGATATCCCCCATTGACAATGGACAGCTCACTAACATGGATATCAGCTTTTACTTGAGTGAGGTGATAGGTAAGATGGTTTTTCCCAGCAAAGCATGCCTCTTTTGCAAGTCCTTTTTTCGTAAGCAGTAATCCTTCTGCATCCAGTTTGGAAACAAATGTCAGAAATGCTTCTTCCATTGCTGAAGCTGTACCGTAAATGTCCAGATGATCTGGATCCATTGAGGTAATGGCTATGATATTTGGATGCAGCTTCAGGAAACTTCTGTCATATTCATCTGCTTCGATCACAGTACAATTGTTTTCGCTGCTCCAGAAGTTGGTTTCATAATTGGATGAAATTCCACCAAGAAAAGCATTGCACCCATAAGCGGCATCTCTCAATACATGGGCAACCATTGTGCTGATGGTGGTCTTACCATGTGTGCCCGCAATACATATATTGTAAGAATTTTTAGAAATAAGCCCCAGCACATCACTTCTTTTCAACAATATCTTTTGCAATTGATTGTAGAATTGCATTATACCTGAATCAGATGGAATGGCAGGAGTATAAATTACTATATCAACATCAACAGGGCAAGATGAAGGATCATCTTTAAATGAAATCAATGCTCCTTCTTGACTCAAAGCATCCGTCAATCGAGTGGATGTCTTATCGTAACCATATACCTCAATTCCCAAAGAAAGAAAATAGCGGGCGATGGCACTCATCCCAATACCTCCTATTCCAATGAAATAGACCTTGTGAATTTTTGATATGTTGATCTGATCAATCATGGTTGCATTACTGTGTTGATGATTTCTCTTGCAATCAGCAAATCCGCATCAGCCGTAAACAACTTTGATGCAGCAGCTCCGGTGGCATGTAGCTTTTCTTTGTCTCTGATCATTGAAACAATTGTATCTGTGAGCTCTACGGATACATTTGCATCTTTGACTAAAATCGCAGCACCTGCATTCACAAGTGTCATGGCATTTGCAGTTTGGTGATCTTCAGCAGCCAGCGGATAAGGAACCAAAATAGCTGCTTTCCCGGTTGCGCAGATTTCAGCAATGGCAATGGCTCCTGCCCTTGATACCACCAAATCAGCAACTGCATATGCATAATTCATTTTTGATATGAACTCGGTGATGCAGGCCATTTTATTCTTTCTGAGCTTTTGATCTATCAGTTCGAGATTGCCTTTACCTGTTTGCCAGATCACCTGAATATTATTTTCAATTAGTTTGGAGAGTCCTTCAACCATTGCATGGTTGATGCTTCTCGCACCCAGACTCCCCCCCATGATCAATACTGTAGGCAATCCTTGCTTCAATCCAAAATATTCAAATGCATCATCCATGTTCACAACAGCATGTATGATTTCTGATCTGACAGGATTCCCTGTATGTATCATATTATTTTTCGGAAAAAATCTTTCCATTCCTTTGGTTGCAACCATGACCTTTGTTGCATTTTTTCCCAACATGATATTTGCTTTTCCTGCAAAAGAATTGGCTTCGTGCAAAAAATTGGGAACATGTTGCTTTTGTGCATATCGCAGAACCGGGAAACTAGAATATCCGCCCACCCCAAATACTGCGTCAGGTTGAAAGGATTTGAAAATTTTTCTTACCTGAATAAAACTCATCAATAATTTAAAAGGAAGACTCCAGTTTTTCCAAAGCTGAGACCGATTGAATCCTGCAATATCGATGCCCTCTATATTGTACCCCGCCTGCGGTACTTTCTCCATTTCCATTTTTCCTTTTGCACCTACAAAAAGAATTTCAACAGGTGCATATATTTTTTTAACTGCATTTGCAACTGCAATAGCAGGGAAAATATGTCCCCCAGTTCCTCCTCCAGCAATGATCAATCTCAATGTTTTCATACATCACCTCCTTCTTCTTTTGCAGTTTCAGGTTGCACCTTCCCTTCCATGATTTCAACATTTCTTGCTACACTGAGAATGATGCCAATGGCGAGACAGGTAAACAGGAAGGAGCTTCCTCCCATGCTTACAAGCGGAAGTGTAACGCCGGTTACAGGAAATAAGTTTACGTTGACCGCCATATTGGCCATCGCCTGTATGACAAGGGTAAAACTCAATCCAAGTGAGAGAAATGCTCCAAATGCATAGGGACATCTGCGCATGATACTGAGGCACCTGTAGAGGAAAAGCAGGTAAATCATCAAAATAAGTGCTCCTCCAATCAGTCCATAC